>JANMSZ010000012.1:0-2798 GCA_031389925.1 Hyphomicrobiales bacterium
CTTATCCGGTCAGCCTCGCGGTGCTGCTCGTGACCTGCATCTGCATCAGCCTGGTCGGCACACTCTACCTGCGCGCAGTGCACGGCTGGGACACCGTTACCGCATACCTCGCCACCGCGCCCGGCGGGCTGTCGCAGGTGATGGCGATCGCCATCGAGATGAACGCCGACGTGCGCGCCATCGCCATCGTGCAGACCATCCGCGTCGTGATCATCGCGGTGTGTCTGCCGGCGCTGCTGGGGCTGGTCGGACTGGGCAGCAATACCACGCGCACCATCGGTGGATCGTTCAACCCGGCGCAGCTCGACGAACTCGCGATCCTGATCGTCGTGTCATCGGTCGTTGCCTATGCCGCCTATCGCGTGCGGTTTCCCGGCGGCCTGCTGTTCGGCGCCATGGTCGCGTCGGGGGCGCTGCATGGCAGCGGCTACATCCACGCCGCGCTGCCGTGGTGGGTCGTCTATTCGGTGATGATCGCGTTTGGCGCGGTGACCGGCTCGCGCTTCGCCGGCACGCCGCTGCGCATGCTGTTGAATTTTGTCGGCGCCGCCTTCGGTTCGTTCGCGACCGCGGTGACGATCGTCGCGGTGTTTGCCGTCATCCTGGTCGAAATCTTGTCGCTGCCGCTCGCCGAAGTGATCATCGCTTACGCGCCCGGCGCGGTGGATGCGATGATGCTGCTGGCGCTCGCGCTCAACCTCAACCCGGTCTATGTCGGCGCGCACCATCTGATGCGCATCTTCTTTGTGCTGCTGACAATGCCGTTCGTGGCGCATTGGGCGCGCCCGAAACAGTTGCCGGAGGACGCGCCGAAGCCGCTGCTGCCACGGCCGCCGTTCGACGACTAATTAAAGAGACTACTCGGCGGCGAGCGCCTGATTGCGGGTCGGCAGATCGAGCCGGTCCCAGACATCGACCAGCGCTTCCGCCAGACGGTCGATCAGCGCGTCATCGTGATAGGGCGACGGCGTGATGCGCAGCCGTTCCATGCCGCGCGGCACGGTCGGGTAGTTGATCGGCTGGATGTAGATGCCGTGCTCGGCGAGCAGCATGTCGCTCGCGGCTTTGCACTTTTCCGCGTCGCCAATGAGCACCGGCACGATATGCGTGGTTGACGGCATCACCGGCAGGCCGGCGGCATTGAGCACCGCTTTGACGCGCGCGGCGCGATCCTGATGGCGCTCGCGCTCCCAGGTCGAAGCTTTGAGATGCTTGATCGCGGCGGTCGCGGCGGCGCAGATCGCCGGCGGCAGCGCGGTGGTGAAGATGAAGCCCGGCGCATACGAACGCACCGCGTCGATCAGTTGCGCGCTGCCGGCGATATAGCCGCCGAGGCAGCCGAACGCTTTCGCCAGCGTGCCCTCGAGCACGTCGACGCGATCCATGGCGCCATCGCGCTCGCAGACGCCGCCGCCGCGCGGGCCGTACATGCCGACCGCGTGCACTTCGTCGCAATAAGTCATGGCGCCGTACTTCGCGGCGAGATCGCAGATCGCGTGCACCGGCGCGACGTCGCCGTCCATCGAATACAGGCTCTCGAACATGATCAGCTTCGGCCGCTTCGGATCGGCGGCCTTCAACAACTCTTCGAGATGCGCGACGTCGTTGTGCCGCCAGATCTGCTTCTCGCAGCCGGACTGGCGCACACCCTCGATCATCGAATTGTGGTTCAGCGCGTCCGACAGCAGCAGGCAGTTCGGCAACAGCTTGGCGATGGTCGGGATGCCGGTCTGGTTCGAGACGTAGCCGGAGGTGAAGACGAGAGCGGCCGGCTTGCCGTGCAGGTCGGCGAGCTCGCGCTCCAGCTCGACCAGCGGATGATTGGTGCCGGCGATGTTGCGGGTGCCGCCGGCGCCGGTGCCCATGCGGGCGGCGGCCTCGACCATGGCGCCGATCACCTTGGGGTGTTGGGCCATGCCGAGATAATCGTTGGAACACCAGATCACGACATCGCGCGGACCCTCCGGCGAATGCCAGCGCGCATGCGGGACCCGGCCGGCGATTCGCTCCAGGTCGGCGAACACCCGGTAACGGCGCTCGTCGCGCAGGGTTTCCAGGGCAGTTTCGAAATAAGCGTTATAATTCATAGGCGTTTCTTGGGATTCTTCTGCGTGAGCGCCCCGCTCTGGCCCTTTTTTAGAAGGGTTCCAGGGGGTTTGTCGAGGCAAGATTGCCAACATTCCAAAGTGTCGCATTGATCCCGGTCAAAGTGCTTTTTCCGCCTGAAACGCCGCCAAATCGATATGCCCGGCCATGCCGGCCAGCATCATCGCCCCGATATGAAGCTGGAGGGTGAATTCGCCGGAGCGAATCAACTCTGCGAGTTCGGCAGGGCTCACCAGCTTGAGTTCGATCCCCGGCTCGACCGCCGCGTCGCTCGCGCGCGGGCCGCATTCGACAAAAAAGGTATGGAGCTGGTTCGACAGCCGCGCGGTGCAGGGCGCAAAGCTGCCCAGGTCGTGCACCGCCTTGGCCGGAAATCCGGTCTCTTCCATCAACTCGCGCCGGCACGTGTCGGCGGCGGCTTCGCCTTTGTCGACCATGCCCGCCGGCAATTCCCAGGTGAAGCGCTCCAGCGCCGGACGATATTGCCGCACGATCGGGATTTTTCCGTCCGGCGTGCGGGCGACGATGGCAATGTAATCCTGCTGGCCGACCGCGTGGTAAAGCTCCGGCGTGGCGTCCGCCGCGAATTCGACCTCGCGCTCGATGATCTTCATCCACGGCGAAATGTCGATGGTCTGCCGCGATTTGATCTTCGGGAAGTCGCTCATCGCGCCATCATATTACAAAAACTT
>JANMSZ010000114.1:0-8778 GCA_031389925.1 Hyphomicrobiales bacterium
CTGGCCGGTCGGGCTCGCGCCTTCGCGCTTGGGTTTTTTGCTTCGTGACATTGTTGACCAACAGTTCGTTGTCATGGCCGGGCTTGTCCCGGCCATCCCGATCAGAAGGGCAGTGCGTCCCTAAGCGGGATGCCCGGCACAAGGCCGGGCATGACAAGTGTGAAAATAGACGGAGCGTTTCTATTCCGAAGCCGCGAGATTTGGACTCACAGGCTGCGTTGAATCGTCTCCACCCGGTAACATTCGATGACGTCGCCGGCGCGCATGTCCTGATAGCCTTCGAAGGCCATACCGCATTCCATGCCGGAAGAGACTTCCTTGACGTCGTCCTTGAAGCGCTTGAGCTGCGACAGCTTGCCTTCGTGGACAACGACGTTGTCGCGGATCAGGCGCACACTGGCGCCGCGCTCGACGGTGCCGTCGGTGACGCGGCAGCCGGCGATGTTGCCGACCTTCGACACCTTGAACACTTCGAGAATCTGCGCGTTGCCGAGCATGGTCTCGCGCATGGTCGGCGGCAGCAGGCCCGACATCGCCTTTTTCACGTCATCGACGAGATCGTAGATGATGTTGTAATAGCGGATTTCGATGCCGACACGCTCGGCCAACTCGCGCGCTTCTTTGTTGGCGCGCACGTTGAAGGCGATGATCGGAACGCCCGATGCTTCCGCCAGCGTCACGTCCGAACCGGAAATGCCGCCGACGCCGGCGTGCAACACGCGCGCCGCGACTTCCTCGGTCGCCATCTTGTCGAGCGCGCCGATGATCGCTTCGAGCGAGCCCTGCACGTCGGCCTTGATAACCAGCGGGAATTCCTTGCGGCCGGAGGTCTTGGCCTGCGCCATCATCTGTTCGAGCGAGCCGCGCATCGCGGTACCGCGGTTGGCGGACTTCTCGCGCTTCTGGCGGACGCGGTAATCGGTGACTTCGCGGGCGCGGGCTTCGTTCTCGACGACGGCCAGACGGTCGCCGGCATCCGGCGTACCGGAGAAGCCAAGCACCTCGACAGGCGTCGACGGACCCGCGCTGCTGATGGTCTCGCCGGTGTCGGATACGAGCGCGCGGACGCGGCCCCATTCGGCGCCGGCAACGACCAGGTCGCCGACCCGCAGCGTGCCGCGCTGAATCAGCACGGTCGCCACCGAGCCGCGGCCGCGATCGAGCTTGGCTTCGATCACGGTGCCTTCGGCCGGACGATTCGGATTGGCCTTGAGGTCGAGGATTTCGGCCTGCAGGCCCAGCATTTCCAGCAGCTTGTCGATGTTGAGCTTCTTGGTTGCCGACACTTCGACGTCGACGACGTCGCCGCCGAGCGACTCGACCTGGATCTCGTGCTGCAGCAGTTCGGTGCGCACGCGATCGGGCTTGGCGTCCGGTTTGTCGATCTTGTTGATGGCGACGATGATCGGAACCTTCGCGGCCTTGGCATGCGCGATCGCTTCGACCGTCTGCGGCATAACGCCGTCATCGGCGGCAACCACCAGCACGACAATGTCGGTAACCTTGGCGCCGCGGGCGCGCATCGCGGTGAAGGCGGCGTGGCCGGGCGTATCGATGAAGGTGATCTTGGCGCCGGACGGCGAGGTCACCTGATAGGCGCCGATGTGCTGCGTGATGCCGCCGGCTTCGCCGGACACGACGTCGGCTTCGCGGATGGTGTCGAGCAGCGAAGTCTTGCCGTGATCGACGTGGCCCATGACGGTGACGACCGGCGCGCGCGGCAGCATCTGCTCGGCGTCGTCGGCGGCATACAGGCCTTCCTCGACGTCGGCTTCGGCGACGCGGCGGACCGTATGGCCCATTTCTTCGGCAATCAGCTGCGCGGTATCGGCATCGATCACGTCGTTGATCTGCAACATCTGGCCCTGCTGCATCAGCAGGCGGATGACGTCGACCGCGCGTTCGGACATGCGGTTGGCGAGATCGCCGACCGTGATCGCTTCGGGGATCGTGACTTCGCGGACGAGCTTTTCTTTCGGCTCGTTCGACGCATGGCTCTTGAGACGCTGCGTGCGGCGGCGGAACGAGGCGACCGAACGCTCGCGCACTTCGTCGGCGCGCAAGGCGGTGACCAGGGTCAGGCGGCCGCGTTCCTTCGGTGGCGCGGCGCGGGGCGCTGCGGGACGTGCGGTGACCGGACGCGCGGCGCCGCCGCCACCGGGACGGCGCGAGACGCGCGGCCCGTCGTCTTCTTCGACTTCCAGCGCCATGCGGCCGGCTGGCTTTTTGACTTCTTCTTCGCCGCCGAGACGCTTCTTGGCGACTTCGCCGGCTTTCTTTTTGGTTTCTTCTTCGTGCTTGCGGCGCTCGTCTTCCTCGCGCTTGCGCAATTCTGCGGCTTCGCGTTCGGTTTTATCGATGCCTTCGCGGCTTTGGCGGCGGCGGGCTTCTTCCTCGGCAATCTTGCGTTCTTCGGCTTCGCGCACGCGCGAGTCGGCAAGCGCGTGGGCGCGCGCGACACGTTCTTCCTCGGTCAGCGTGCGCAGCACGACGCCGGATTTCGGCGCTTCGGGCGCTGGCGCGGGCTTGGCGGCAACGGGTGCTACGGGCTTCGGCGCCTCGACGGGGGCCGGCTCGGCCTTGGCCTCGGGCTGGCCGCCAACGGTGCGGCGTTTGATCTTCTCGACGACGACCTGTTTGCTGCGGCCATGGCTGAAGCTCTGGCGCACCACGCCCGTCTCGGTGCGCGGTTTCAGCGACAGCGTCAGTTTCTTTTCGCCAGGGTTCTTAGATTCGCTCATTCCGAACTTTTTCCTTGTGCGCCATCCATTGGCGCATTCACATTCAGTGCGCCGTCCGTCGGCGCATCGGCGCTAACTGCATCGGGCGAGTTTCCGGTCCGAAAGCGCGCTAAGCGCGCGACGCGAGCGAGAAAAGTCTCGCCCCCGGGGCCGGCAAGCAGGGCTGCATGTACCACATTTGGGCGGTTTAATGCCAAATCCAATTGCTGCCCCGAAAATATGTCGATGATCGCGATTTCACCCGTATTTTCGGGGGTATTACGATGCAAGACGCCGTCCAGCTTGCGCTTTCCGTCCGCGGCGGCGTCCGATGCGTGAATAAGGGCCCGGACGCCGGCCTTGTCCAAGGACGCCTCGACCTTGGAAAATCCGGTGACCACCTGACGGCCTTTGCCGGCGATGGCCAGCGCATCCAGCGCCGCACTCTCCAAAAGCCGTTCAGTCTGCGCCGCCAGATCCTTGGCGGCTTTCACGTCCCGCTTGAAGCCGCGCGAGAATACGTTGCGCTTGACCGCTTCCTCGACCGAGGCCCGGGTGGCGTCGATCCAGATGCCGCGGCCGGGCAATTTGCGCTTGATGTCGGGGACGGCCTCGCCGGCCGGCCCGACCACAAAGCGGATCAACTCGGAAACCGGCTTGAGCTTGCGGCTCAGCGCACAGGTGCGCTCCGTCCCCGGCGCGACGCTGGTCGCGCCGCGGTCGAGATCGTTGTCCTGTGCGCTTTCTTGCGCAATGTCCGCAACCTCTGCCAGCATCAGGCGGTCGGTGCCTCCGCGGTTTCCGCACCTTCGGCGGCCGGCGGCGGAGCAAGTTCCGCCTCGGTGATCCAGCCGGCTTTGACGCGCGCCTGCATGATCATGGCTTCGGCGTCTTCCTTCGACACGTCGAGGCCGTCGAAGAAGCCGGGCTCGTGCTTGGCCTCGCCGTCCTTGCGCTCGGTCCAGCCGGTGAGATCGTCGGTGGCGCAGCCGGCGAAATCTTCGACCGTCTTCACGCCGTTCTCGCCGAGGGCGACCAGCATCTTGGTGGTGACGCCCGGGATGTCCCGCAACTCGTCGGCAACGCCGAGTTCGACGCGCTTGGCGTCGAGTTCGCCTTCCAACTTGTCGAGATATTCCTTGGCGCGCTCCTGCAATTCCTTCGCGGTCTCTTCGTCGAAGCCTTCGATGCCGGCGATTTCCTTTTCGTCGACCATCGCGAGTTCTTCGATCGAGCCGAAGCCTTCGGAGGCGAGCAACTGACCGACCACTTCGTCGAGATTGAGCGCTTCGACGAAAATCTTGGTGCGGGTTTCGAACTCGGCCTGGCGGCGTTCGGATTCTTCCTGCTCGGTGAGGATGTCGATATCCCAACCAGTCAGTTGCGAAGCAAGGCGAACGTTCTGCCCGCGGCGGCCGATGGCCAGCGAGAGCTGCTGATCCGGCACCACGACTTCAATGCGCTCTTTGTCTTCGTCGAGCACGACCTTGGCGACTTCCGCCGGCGCCAGCGCGTTCACCACGAAGGTGGCGATATCCGGCGACCACGGAATGATGTCGATCTTCTCGCCCTGCAATTCGTTCACCACCGCCTGCACGCGCGAACCGCGCATACCGACGCAGGCGCCGACCGGGTCGACGCTGGAATCACGTGAAATCACGGCGATTTTGGCGCGCGAGCCCGGATCGCGGGCGACCGCCTTGACCTCGACGATGCCGTCATAGATTTCCGGCACTTCCTGCGCGAACAGCTTGGCGGTGAATTGCGGATGCGTGCGCGACAGGAAAATCTGCGGGCCGCGAGGTTCTCTCCGTACATCGTAAATATAGGCGCGGATGCGGTCGCCGTTGCGGAACACTTCACGCGGCAGCAGTTCGTCTCTGCGCACGATGGCTTCGCCGCGGCCGAGATCGACCACCACGTTGCCGTATTCGACGCGCTTGACGACGCCGTTGACGATTTCGCCGATGCGATCTTTGTACTCGGCATATTGCCGGTCGCGCTCGGCCTCGCGCACTTTCTGTACGATGACCTGCTTGGCGGACTGCGCGGCGATGCGGCCGTATTCCAGCGGCGGTAGCGGATCGGCGATGGTGTCGCCGACTTGCGCGGCCGGATGGCGCTTGCGCGCGTCTTCCAGCGTGATCTGGTTCGATGAATTCTCGACCGTCTCGACCACCAGCATGTGGCGGGTCAGCCGCAGATCACCCGTCTTGGGCTCG
The DNA here is from genome assembly GCA_031389925.1 of Hyphomicrobiales bacterium. Classification (GTDB taxonomy): domain Bacteria; phylum Pseudomonadota; class Alphaproteobacteria; order Rhizobiales; family Xanthobacteraceae; genus Pseudolabrys. The sequence goes on from JANMSZ010000114.1 coordinate 4,943, forward strand.
ATCTCGGCGTGGACGTCGGTCTCGGCGCCGTAGCGCGAGCGCGCCGCTTTCGCGATGGCGTCCTCCATCGCGGCGATGACGATGCCGCGATCGATGGATTTCTCGCGCGCGACTGCATCCGCGATCTGCAACAGCTCGAGCCGGTTGGCGCTGACAGCCATAGCTCAGTCTCCCTCTTTCAAATTGCTCATGATCTTATCCGAAAACCGGTTTCCACTTTTCGGGATCATTCGCGTTTAGCCTGTCCGGATTTTCCGGACTTGCGCCGACGTTGTTCTCGTTTCGCCGCGCGCGCGTCGCGCTTGGCGGACTTTTCACTTCGTAACGCCTGTCTCACCAAATCGTCGGTGAGCACCAGCTTGGCGTCGCTCATGTCTTCGATCGGAAGCAGCACGTCCGCTTCCTCACCTTCCGGGACTTCGTCGCGCGTCATGCGCGCCATGTTGCCGGCAATGCCGGACAAATGGCCGCGGAACCGCTTGCGGCCGTTAAACGGCAGTTCCATCTCGATCTTGACCAGATGACCGACGTAGCGCTCGAAATCGGACTTGCGCACCAGCGGCCGGTCGATGCCGGGCGAGGAAATTTCCAGCCGGTAGGCCTTTTCCATCGGATCGTTGGCATCGAGCACCGGCGACAGCGCCCGCGAAATCGTCTCGCAGTCTTCCACCGTCATGCTGCCGTCTGGCCGTTCCGCCATGATCTGGACGGTGGAGCCCTCGGCGCTCGAGACTTTCACGCGCACCAGGCGGTAGCCGAGGCTCTCGATCACAGGTTCGGCGATCGCCGCCACGCGCGCCGGCATCCCCGGCTCGGTGATGAGCCTGGGTTCGGTCGCGCTGGAGGCGGCGTCGATCGCCGCATCCGCCTGGAGTGCTTCGCTTGTGGCCATTCTCGTAACAAAAAAGAGCGGGTCCTTGGGGGACCCACTCTCAAAACCTGATGGGTTATGAGGGTGTATTGATTGACCGCCGAAACATAGCGGTTTTTCAGAGGGATGCAAGGGTAACGGACCCTTGCCGAGCTAACCCTTCCTTCAGAAATCGAGCTTAAATTTGCGTAAAGCTGAGTTCCACAGACGTTTAGTGAGTTTTGGTATGGGTGCTCCCGCGTCTCTGCTTCCTGAATTGGAAGACGTCGTCACAAATGGCTCGGCGGAAAAGCGGGCCGAGACGCTCCGCCGCATCACCACTTTGTTCCTCGACGGCGCCAAACTGTTCAATGCCGAACATGTCGCGCTGTTCGATGACGTCATCGGCTGCCTCATCGAGGAAATCGAGGCCAAGGCGCTGGCGGAACTCGCGCGGCGCATCGCACCGGTGCCTAACGCGCCCCCCGGCGTGGTCGGCAAGCTCGCCAGGAACGACGACATTTCGGTCGCGGGGCCGCTACTCCCGGGCGCGGCGCTGAGCGATCCCGACCTCAAATTTATCGCCGAAACCAAGAGCCAGGCGCATCTGCTGGCGCTGTCGGGCCGTGTCGGCCTCAGCGAGGCGCTGTCTGAAATCCTGGTCGACCGCGGCGACCGCGACGTCGCCCGCAGCATCGCCACCAATCACAAGGCTCATCTGTCGGAAACCGCCTTCACCACGCTGGTCAAGCGCGCCGAGCAGGATGGCGTGCTCGCCGAGAAAGTCGGCATGCGCACCGACATACCACCGCGGCTGTTCCGCCAGTTGCTGATGCAGGCCAGTGATGTCGTGCAGAAGCGCCTGTTGGCGAATGCCAAGCCCGACACCCAGGCTGAGATCCGCCGTGTTCTGGCGAAGGTCACTGACGAGGTCGGCGCCAAGGCCGCGCCGCGCAATTACACCGCGGCGCTGGCGACCGTGCGCGCGCTTCACAAAGAGCAAAGGCTCACCGAGGCCGATATCGCCGAATACGCCAAGTCGGGCCAATACGAAGAGACCATCGCCGCGCTGGCGACGCTGTGCGCGGTGCCGGTCGAGGTGGTCGATCGCCTGATGAGCGGCGAGCGCGCCGATCCGGTGCTGATCCTGGCGAAGTCAGCCAACTTCGGTTGGCCGACGGTGCGCGAAGTGGTTAGCGCGCGGCCCGGCCCGAAGCCGTCGAGCCAGATGCTCGACCATGCGTTCGAGAATTACGAGAAGCTGACGGGCGCGACGGCGCAACGCGTCGTGCGCTTTTGGCAGGTGCGGCAAGGCACCGGCGAGTAGTCAGACTCGCCGGAAAATAAAATAATTCGGCGTACGGCCTTCGCGGATCGCCTTGGCCTCGTAGCGCGTCCGGGAAAATCCGTCCCAGGGCTTGCGCCAGTCGTCGGCGGTTTCCGCTGTCCAGATGAAATCATCCGAACGCATCACGCGCGCCAGCGCATAGACGGCGTAGCTCGCGATATCGGTGGCGAACCGCAATTCGCCGCCGCTTTTGAGGATGCGCGCCAGCCGCTTGAGATTGTCGTCCTGGATGAAGCGCCGTTTCCACTGCCGCCGCTTTGGCCACGGGTCGGGATAGAGCAGGTCGATGCGCGTGAACACCGCGTCGGGCAGCCAGTCCAGCAACTCGCTGGCGTCGCCGAATTGCAGGCGCACATTGGTGAGGTCGTTGTCTTCGATGGCGACCAGCGCCTTGCCGATGGCGTTGAGAAAACCGTCGGCGCCGATGAAGCCGCATTCCGGATGCGCGAGCGCCTGCGCGATCAGATGCTCGGCGCCGCCGAACCCGATTTCCAGCCGCAGCGTGGCGGGCGCGTGCGGAAACAAAGTCTTGAGATCGGGCGCGGGCTTCGTCAGATCGAGCGCGAGCTGCGGCAATAGCGAATCGAACAGCTCAGCCTGCCGCGCTTTGAGCGGGTGGCCCTTGCGGCGCCCAAAGAAGGCGCGCTGCGAAGCGTCGTTGTCGTCGTGATGCTCGTTCATGCTGCCGTCATTTGCCGATGCGCGATGATACGCGCCGGGCCCCAAATGCAGAAATGCCCCGCTTTCACGGGGCATTTCGCTTGAGATGGCGCCGCGCCGGAAGCTACTTGCAGGCGCTGCGGATCGCCGCGGCGAGATCGGTCTTCTCCCACGAGAAGCCGCCGTCCTTGTCCGGGGCGCGGCCGAAATGGCCATAGGCCGCGGTGCGCCGGTAGATCGGCTTGTTCAGCTTGAGCGTGCGGCGGATGTTGGTCGGGGTGAGACGGAACAGCTCGGGCAGAATCTTCTCGAGCTTCTTCTCGTCGACCTTGCCGGTGCCGTGGGTGTCGACCAGCACCGACATCGGGTCGGCGACGCCGATCGCGTAGGCGACCTGGATGGTGCACTTGTCGGCGACGCCCGCCGCGACAACGTTCTTGGCAAGATAGCGCGTGGCGTAAGCGGCCGAACGATCGACCTTGGTCGGATCCTTGCCGGAGAAAGCGCCGCCGCCGTGCGGCGCGTAGCCGCCGTAGGTGTCGACGATGATCTTGCGGCCGGTGAGCCCGCAAACGCCGTCGGGACCGCCGATCACGAAGTTGCCGGTCGGGTTGACCAGGAAGTCGGCCGACTTCGCCGGCATCCAGCCTTTCGGCAGCGCGGACTCGACCGCGGCAGCGATCATGTCTTTGACCATGCCGGGCGTGTACTTCTTGCCGTTGCGGCTTTTCTCATTGTGCTGAGTCGAGACCACCACTTTGGTGCAGCCGACCGGCTTGCCGTCGACATAGCGCACCGAAACCTGGCTCTTGGCGTCGGGCTGCAGATCGAACAACTGGCCGGCGCGCCGCTTGTCGGACAGCACCTTCAGAATCTTATGGGCGAAATAAATCGGCGCCGGCATGATGTTCGGCTTCGCCTGCAATGAGAGCGAAGTCTACGAGAAAAACTCCTTCATGCCGGCGCCGATTTATTTCG
>JANMSZ010000128.1:0-1996 GCA_031389925.1 Hyphomicrobiales bacterium
CGCTATAGCTTGCTCTTGTTTGCGTCCGGCGCCTCGGCCACCGGCTGCGCCTGCTCGCGCTGCCGGTAGAAGGTGTAGGACAGCGTAATGGTGTTGAGATCGTCCTGGTCGCGGTCCTTGACGATCTCGGGATCGACATAAAACACGACGGTCATGTCGCGCGTTTCGCCAGCCTTCAGGGTCTGCTGGGTGAAACAGAAGCAGTTGATCTTGGTGAAATACGATCCGACCTGCGGCGGCGACACGTTGTAGCCGGCTTGCGCGGTGGTCTCGCGCGCGGCCTGGTTGATCACCTTGTAGTGCACGGTCGCGACTTCGCCGATGCGGACCTTGATCTCGTTCTGCTCCGGCTCGAAGCGCCACGGCAGCCCGGGCGCGACGTTGGAATCGAACCGGATAGTGAGCTGACGACCGAGCACCTGATCGGGCGCGCGCTCGCTGACCTGCGTGGTGCCGCCGAAACCGGTGGTCTTGCAGAACCAGCTGTACAAAGGCACCGCGGCATAGGCCGCGCCGACCATCATCGCGACAAAGGCGCCGCAGCTGGCGGCGACGATCACGTCGCGCCGTAGCAGTCTTCTGTCACGGTGGGGCGCGGACGTGCTCATCAGATCGGCCTAACCAAAATCATCGGACCCTTCACCAGGGTCATCGCGTAAAACAGCACGACCAGCGCCACGAGCGCCACCGCGATGGCGATCGAACGCGAGCGCCGGGCGCGCTTCTGCGCCTCGGTCAACACGACGCCATCGTCTTTGGTCGGCTCGTTCATCGCTAGTCCAATGCTCATATCGCGATTCATGCAGCGATCCGGGCGATCAGCCCGCCCCAGCCGCGTTCGACCAGGAGTACCGCGAACAGTAGAAACAGGTACAGGATGGAGAAGGCGAAAAGGTTCCGGCAGGCACGCTCGTCCGGGCGGCGCTCGCGGAACACCTGCCAGGCGAGCCACAGCATGATGGCGCCGGTCACGACCGACGTGACACCGTACAATGCACCGGCAAAACCGAGCGGCCAGGGCGCGATGGCGACCGGCACCAGCAGCAACGTGTAGAGCAAAATGTGGCGGCGGGTCACAACCTCGCCGGCCACCACCGGCAGCATCGGAATGCCGGCGCGGGCGTAGTCTTCGGTCTTGTAGAGCGCCAGCGCCCAGAAGTGCGGCGGCGTCCAGATGAAGATGATGGCGAACAGCAGAATGGGCTCGAGCGACAGCGAGCCGGTCACCGACGCCCAGCCGATCATCGGCGGGAACGCACCGGCGGCGCCGCCGATCACGATGTTCTGCGGCGTCGAGCGCTTGAGCCACATCGTGTAGATCGCGACGTAGAAGAAGATCGTGAAAGCCAGCAGCGCTGCCGCCAACACGTTGACCAGCAGGCCGAGCACCACCACCGAGAAGCCGGACAGCGTCAACCCGAAGGCCAGCGCCTCGCCCGGCTGCACAAGGCCCATCGGCACCGGACGGCGCGCGGTGCGCGTCATCTTGGCGTCGATGTCGGCATCGAACCACATGTTGAGAGCGCCGGACGCGCCGGCGCCGACCGCGATGCACAGCAGCGCGGTGAACGCGGTGATCGGATGCAACGAACCCGGCGCCACCGCCAGGCCCACCAGAGCGGTGAACACCACCAGCGACATCACCCGCGGCTTGAGCAGCGCGATGTAATCGCCGACCGAGGCGAGACTCGGTTCCAGCGCAAGTTTGTCAACTTGTCCGCGGACTTCTGCGCCTTCGCTGATGAGCGACATTATCCAGGCCGACCTATTTTTTCCTTGCGCGTGATCTTGTCCGAAAACCGGTACCCACTTTTCGGGATCACGCGCCTACTTAATGCGCGGCAGCGTTTCGAACTGATGGAACGGCGGCGGCGACGTCAGCGTCCATTCGAGCGTCGTTGCGCCGACACCCCACGGATTGTTGCCCGCGACGCGCTTCTTCACGAAAGCTTCGATCAAGCCCACGATGAAAATGATGACGCCGAAACCGGAGATG
>JANMSZ010000131.1:0-3356 GCA_031389925.1 Hyphomicrobiales bacterium
GCCAGCGCGACGCAGTAATCGATTGGCTGCATTGTGCCTGAGCCGAAGGTCTTGCCGGGCAGGAATTCGGTGGGGACGATGGCCGCGGCGAATTCCTTGAACACCGGCTGGCCGTCGGCGCCGAGCCGGAACAGCAGATCGGGCATGAACACCGGCACCAGCCGCGCCAGCGCGCGGCGGAAATCGACGGTCATCTTTTCGCAGGTCGGATCCGGCTGCCAAAGCGGATCGCCGGATTCGACCAGCGTCGCGCCGAGTCTGTCGGCCAACACGTTTTTGATTTCCATCTTAGCGGCATCAACGATCGGCTGCTCGGTCTTTGAATCGCGCGGATAGACCATCGACTCGCGGATCACGCCGATCCGCACGCCTTTAAGCGCGCCCGGCGCGCCATTGGCGGTCGCGTGTTTGGTGTAGCCGCCTTCGATTACCGAGGACCGCGGCACCGTGGTGTAAGGATCCCGCGGATCGTAGTAGCCGTTCTCCGGGTCCTTCAGGGCGTCGAGGATCTTGGCGCAGTCGACGAGATTGCGGGCGTGAATGCCGGTGCGGTCGCAATAGATGTCGGCGCCGATGGCGCCGCCATCGAAGCCAAGCATGGCCTTGTGCGGCAGGATCAGCGCGACGGCATTGTGATTGGACGGCCCGCGGCAGGACGCGCGCGTTTCTTCGCCGAGGCTCGCCATCACAAGGTTGGTGCTCACCGACAGCGCCGAGCCGGAGCTTGAGCCGAGCGAGGCGGAACGCGTGGTGTCGTACGGGTTCGACGGATTGCCACCCCAGGTGGCGCGCTGATAGCCAAGCGTCGAGGGCAGCACCTTGTCCGGCTTATGCCGGCCGCCGGGATCGCCCGCGCGGCCGTTATATTCTGTGTTCACCGCCTTGGCGAAGATGATCGCGCCTTTGTTGCGGAGTTGCTCGACGAGTTGATGGTCGCGCGCCGGAAAGTCGATGTCATAGGCGGCGTCGCCGCCACCGGTCGAGCGCATGTCCTTGGTGTCGAACGGATCCTTGAACGAGAACACCACGCCGTACATCGGCATCTTATCGAGATCTGGATTGCGGCCGAATTGCGCGTCGAGTTCGGCCGCGCGCTCGAGCGCATCGGGTTGCTGGCGGAAGAATTCACAGACCGGCGGCGCGCCTTTCGGCAGCGGGCCTTTTGACGGATGCAGATCGTAGTCGCCGCGACAGGTGACGGAGCGCTCGCCGCGGATATTCAACGTGCCCAGTGCGTTGACCTGTCCGGCATTCGGAATGCCGACGATCATGCCGAACTGCTGCCGAACGGATGGATCGGAAGCGGTTGGCTCCATGCGGCCGTATTCGATCGGCGGGCCTTTGTATTTATCCATGTCGGGAAGGATCGTTGACGCCTTCACCGTCTTCGTCGGAAAACGCAACGGCGCCTGGCCGCGCGTCGCGCCGGTCGCTTCTGGCACCGCGCCGCCGTCTTCCGTCACCAGCATACTGGCTGGGCCGTTGAAGGCCCGCACCCGCGCGATGTAATGCTCGACCGTGGCCTTGACCGTCGTTTCGCCCGAGCGGATCGCCGCGTGCAACTCGTCGATGGTCGCTTCTTCGAGACGAAACGGCGCGTGTGGCTTATTCATGATGGCCTCACAGTTGGGCCGTGAACACGGCGGTCAGAACTGCCGTTCGCATTGTGAAATTAAATTGGTGCGATGCGGAACCCAGTTGAGGTCCAAACCTACAATGGTTGCCTCACGCTTTGAAATAGATTCAATTGCGGGGGGGCGCGAGACCTGGGTCGGAAATTCACATGACGCAAAAACAAGAAGAATTGTCTTTCACCTGATTCCCCGAGAACTACCGCTGGTCGCACGGCTTGCTCATCGGCCTCAATATGGCGCCGTGGGGCGGCGTCAGATCGCGCTCGGTGTTGAACGCCAGGTTCTTGTAGAGCGCGGGATTGGCTGAAATCTGCAGATTGTGGATCAGCAGCGTATAGCCGTCCGGCGTCGCGCGGGCGACGCGCTGCGTCGCGATGGTCGTGCCACCGCCGCTGACGTTTTCGACGATGAAGCTATGCTTGAGTTTGTCGGTCGAAAGCTTACGCCGCGGGAATGACCGGCAACAAGAGGTATGGCTGCCGGCCGCTGGCGAAATGCAGCGTGTTTCGCCCGCCGAAAATCGCGGGCGGCCGGTCGTCCGCATCGATGTGCAGGAAGGGGCCGACGCCTCTCATCGGATAGGGCGCGTTCGGCAGCGCGATGTCGGTGCCGTCCACTTCGTAGTCCTTGCCGCGCACACTTAGCGCGAGCCGGTAACCCGGCGGCACCACGATGCTGGTCGGCCAGATTTCGACGTCGAGTTCGACCGGCGCGCCGGGCGTCAGCGGCTGCGTCTCGTCGTGGCAGTGCCAGGGGCGATAGGGCTGCGATTTCTTCGGATCGAGCTTGCGTTGCGAGGCGCGCAGCCAGCCCAAGCCCACCGGCACGCGCGGATCGTTGGAGCCGATGAAGGTCACTTCAATGTCGGCCGGATCGAACACGCGCAACGCCAGGAACAAATCGGCGTCGGTGGTGTCGGACGACACCCAGAGCTTGGCCGCCACCGGCCCCGTGATCTCGACGCTCCGCGTCAGCGGTGGCGTGCTGAACATAAGGCCGTCGCCGCCGGTCTCGTAGCTCAGGGTCGTTGCGCCGCTGGGCTCGCCGGTCGCCAGCGCGAGGCCCTGCGGATGCAAATAGAATTTGGCCCATTGCGTGCGCGCCAGCGGCCATTCGTTTTCCGCGCGCAGCACGAATGTCTCGTCCGGATGGCGGACATTGACCGAGACGCGCGGTTGCTGGTTCCAGCCGGTGTCTTCGCCTTTGAGGAAGTGGCCGAAGAACTTCTTCTGCAGGCTCTCGCCATATTTGCTGTAGAAATGCGTGAAGTGCGTGTCGCCGTGCACCTCCAGCCATTTCTGCTTGGAGCCGGCCGCCAGCCAGCCCTCGAAATTGCCGCGCGTGTGCAGGCCCATGCCGCCCCAATTGGCGGCCGACAGCAACGGCGCTTGGATCCGCCCGAAGTCGGCGGTGCGTGCGGCGTAATAGTCGTCGGCGAATTTGTGCGCCTTGGCTTCGCCGGGTGTGTCGATGCGGTTCTTGGCAAGCACGTCCGGCGGCAGGGTCGGCGGACCCGCAACCAGCTCGCCGGTCACCAGGCTCTTGGCGCCGCGGTCGCCGACGCCGTGCTGCACGCCGGCGACCTGGCGCGGATGCCAACTGCTGAGAAAATCGCTGAGGATGCCGCCGTGGCGGCACAGTTCGCGGTAATAGTCGCAGGAGCCTTCCCAGATGCACAAAGCCGCGAGGTGCGGCGGCTGCAGCGCGCCGGCATTCCATTGG
>JANMSZ010000133.1:0-6984 GCA_031389925.1 Hyphomicrobiales bacterium
GTCATCGGGCCGCGCTTCGCGCGGACCCGTTGGCGGGGATGACCCTGCGGGTCAATTCCTAGCGATAATCTCGCGCTCGCCGTCCGACGATGCCGCTGCGCCGCCGCACCGGCAAGCTGACGCCGGCGACGCCGGTTCATCGCGGCGAGCGCGAGATTATCGCTAGGAATTGACCCGCAGGGTCATCCCCGCCAACGGGTCCGCGCGAAGCGCGGCCCGATGACAAGCTCCGGCGGGGATCCAGTTCTTACTTACACTTCTGCAGCTTGAGCGTGCCGCCCTGCTGCAGGTGCATTTCGACGTGATCGGTATCGATGATGCGCAGCGTATAGCTCGTGTTGCCGTTGCGGATCTGCCCGGTGGTGAACTCGTCGACAATGCGATGCGACGATGTACCTTCGGCGGCGATCGATTTCAGGCGGTAGGCCGGCACGCCGCCTTTGCTGTCGGTGCGCGTCTCGCCGTTGAAGGCGATCACCCGCAGCTTGCTGCAGTCGACCGGACCCTTTTCCGAACGCGACGTCTCACCCCATTTTCCGGACACCGGATAGCTCGCGGCCATCGCCGGCGCGGCGAGGGCGGCAAACAGCATCGATGCCAGAATCGTTTCGCGCATGAAGCCAAGAATCGGCCCTGCCGGGCGCGAAATCAAGCGCGTCAGCGGCGGATGATTAACTGGCGGCGACGAAATTAGCGCCAATCATATGTTGTGCGTGCCGGGGCCGGGACCCGGCATGATGCGGTTCTCGCTGTCCGGCACGCGGCGAATGTGCTGCGTCTGCTTCATCGCCACGATGGCGTCGATCACGGACTGTGGCGGCGTCGAGGCGAACTTGATCCAGACATTGCCATTGCCGGCGGCGATGATGCTGCCCGAACACATTGAGATGAGGCCCATCAAGGCGCCTTGATAGCCGCCGAAAGAATAGTCGATCGGATCGGCCAGATACGAGTTGCTGCTGGCGACGGGGCTGTGTGCGAACTTCGTCCAATAGGGATCGTTGGCGTAGCAGAACGGCGCCACCATGATGCTGTAGGTCGGCGCGCTGGCGCTCGAGAGATCGCCTCTCCTTGCAGCGTTCGGCAGTTCTTGCGGTTGAAAGACACCCGGTGCGCCGGTCACGTCGTCCAATGGCGCCCATATCTGGTAATAGGTGACGCCGTTGTACGTCATGGTCGGACCGAATTGGCGGCCGATGGCGGCGATCGTGTCGCCCGTCGTATAAGTCGGCGCGCCGCGCACCCATGGCCCCAGCAAATACTGAAAGATCACCTGCGTGTCGTCGTGACTCTGTCTGATGACCACCATCGGCGCGCCGGTCGCCGGCGGAGCGTTCGCTGGCGGGGCGGGCGCCGGCGGGGGCGGTGCTGGCGGGACGCGCACGTATGGTCGGGGGTTGGTGGCGACATTGTTGCCGTTCCAGACACACATTTCGGAACTGGCGACGAAGTCGGTCTCCGCGTGTGCGCATTCGGCCGCTACCAGAGCCCAAGCTCCGGCGGCAGATTGCGCGGTCATAGTGACCGACCATGTGCCGAGCGCCAACGTTACGAAAATCGAATTGGGCTTGTATGATTTGAAACGAGCGTAGACTTTGAAAGTGAGCTCGATTTTTCGTCGTGTGCTCAGTGCGACAAGTTCCGACTTGGGTGTATCGTTGAAAACCAACTCTTTGGTCCGCAGCCGAAACAAGGGTCTGTCGTTATTTGCGTCCGGCCCGTAGGATGGCTGGGTATCTAACCAATAACCGTTGGTGGCAAAACGACCCACGACGCCCCGCGTTACGGTGTCGGTCTCGTTTACAAGCTGGGTGATCCTTACATAGCCGCCAGCAAAAGCGAGATCCGGTGTGTACGGCGGTTTGATGAAATCGCCGCCGAATACGACGCCCGGGGAAGCCGCGTCGGTGTCTCCATAAGAAAGCCATTCCGTTAGGTCGTCGTCCTGTACGATCGCGATCGCGGCGTTGTTTCTGACGACTCCATTGAACGTTGGTGTCCTCACCGTGACGGTCACCGTTTTGGAACCGGTTTCCGGTACCCCGCCCAGTGTGCCGACTACGTCCATTTGCACCGTGTAAACGCCGGGTGCCGTCCAATACCAACCCTGGCGCACGGCCGTGGTCGGGACGAATGCTGTGCTGGTGCCGGTATTCTCATCATAACTGGCGATCGGGTTGCCGGTGATGGTCCAGGTTACCGCAGTCACCGTGGCGTTGCCGGCGCCGACGACGGTCGTGGCCTCGTGTTCGCCGACCCAGCACGACCGCGTGGTCGGGCCGCGGATCTCAATCAGGCCAGCCTGGGGCTGAAAGCCGCTACCCGCGGCGGCGGGCTGCACCGTGAAGACCATCGTGTCGTCGTCTGGCAGCAGAGGTGCGCGCGGCGGCGCTGGTGCAGGGGCTGGCGCCGGTACGGGCTGCGGCGGATTGGGCGCCGCCGCCTGAGCAAAGGCGAAGGTTTTCCAACTGTCGATCCGATTGCCGGTCGGCATCAGCAGCAGCCTGTTGTTGATGCTCACGGCCTGCAACGACAGGTTTCCGCAGGCGGCATTGCTGAGGCTGAAGGCCATCGGTGAGCCGCTGACCGAAAACCAGCACCATTCGTCTGGCTGTGGTTTTACCGCCCAGATATAGAGCTGATTGTAGTTCGAGATGACGCTGAGCCAGGCGTTCGTGCTCTCACTGCGGAAGGCAACGCGCCCGGTGCCGGGGTCGACGCTGACGACGAAGAACGAGGGCGACGCGCCGCCGGCCGGATTCAGCAAGATGGCGTTGTTGTCGGACGGATCCGGCTGCCAGTACACGACGTGACCGTCGCTGGTCAGAAGGCTGACGGCGACACGCATGCCGTCGCTGAAAAAAGAGACCGCCATAGCCTGAGACTAAGCGAACAACTATGACACGAACAAGAACTATTTGCGTCTCATAGGTGTGCGGCGGTCTTAGTCCGCCTTGCCATATCCCCCCGCCGTCGGCGGGTTGGATGATCACTGCGCGGGACGTTTTCGCCAAGGCCTGTTGCTACTCTGGGTATTGCGCGTCTTCGGCGCGCGGTTGCGTGGCGACCGCGATGCACAGCCTGCTGTTATCCCCACAACTCACAGACACAAGCCGACCGCGCCGCCTCAAATAAACTTCTGCCGTATTTTCGAGGGCTTGAGTGGCTTCCACACGACGCTTTTGGCCGCCTTATCCCCAGGCAATGGGCCGTTTATCCACCCCCGTAAACAGCGGCATTTGAATACCTGACCCTCAATGGTTGCATGCTTCGGGGCTGAATCTGGGGGGCTTGTGATGAAGTTGCGTGGAGTGGCGATCGCGTGTGTTTTTTCGTTTGGCTTGACCGCATGCGCCGGTCCAAAGGCACCGTCGAATCCTCCTCGCTTAGTCAGCAGTAACGAAACCGACTTGTCGATTCAGCTTTTCATGCAGGCGACTATTCTACTTGGGCGCTATTACGGGTTCGACCACCTAGATTACGAGACCGTGCGCGAAAAGTCGGCGCTGGCTGGATTCGAAACACTGCCGTTTGTGCCGCCGCAAACAAAATCGGCAACGCCAGCATTCAAGCGAGCCTCCCTGAAGCCTTTTGTTCCGCAAGGTGAAGAGAGTCGGCGCGGTGCGCGTGTAACAAGCTACCAAGCGTGGGTTCACTCAAGCATGGGATACAACAATCTCGTGAAGTACTACATATCCACGGGATTGCGCGCTTCACAAATGGTCTGCCGTAATTTTCTTCAGGGACTAGACGAGAGGAACCGGTATCTGAATTTTCTTCGCGCCGAGTTCGGCGTTTTCAATACGCTTGCGGATAGTGTTCTCTCCGCGGTGGATGCGAATGGCACTCTACGAGACGGCTTCGCGATGGGCCGAACATTCACCAGAGAGACGCTCAACGCGTATGAGGACTATCGCTTTTTGAAAGTTGACTATGAGCAGGTGCGTTTCTTGGTCGAGACGGCGCAAAGCCAGATCGCCCAATATCAATACACACTCGTCGATGGATCGCAGGCGCCCAAAACCGTCGGCGGCCGGACCCTGTACCAAATGGTCTATACGTTCCCCGACGCGCTCAACGCCGTAAGCAAGATCGAGGCGCAGTGTACGCGCGCCGGAATCGAACGGCTCTTGACGAAAGCCACTTACGCCGCGCCATCGAACATGACCGTCGATCCGATCACGGGCGAGTTGATTTTCAGGAGCGTCGCTGAGGCAGGCAATGATGCCAAGACGCCTAAGGCGGTCAATGCGATGACCAATCCCAAGCCGAACAATGCTTTGGGAAACAAAGGAGCGACGCCGCCGGTTGCCGCCGTTGCGTCGCCGCCGGCCATGGCGGTCGCGCCCGTAGTCGAGGATACTCCATCGGCGCAGTGACCGGCGGTGCAGACAGGCTTACGCCTTCCCATATCCGCCCGCCGTCGGCGGCTGGATGATCACCGCCTCATTGGCGTCGATGGTGGTTTCGTCGCAGCCTTGGAGCTTCTCCATCCGGCCGTCCTTGCGGCGCGCCCAGTTCTCGCCGACCTGACCGGGCTCACCCCCAGCCAGGCCGAACGGCCGCACGCGGCGATGCCCGGACAAAATCGTGCATTCCATCTTTTCCAGGAAGCGGATGGTGCGGCGGATGCCGTCGCCGGCGTGCCACTTACCCCTGCCGCCGGAGCCTTTGCGGATGTGAAAGTCCTCGAGCACGACCGGATAACGGAATTCCAGAATTTCCGGATCGGTTAGCCGCGTGTTGGTCATGTGCGTGTGCACAGCGTCGGTGCCGTCAAAGCCGGGTCCGGCCGGTGAGCCGGAACAGATCGTTTCGTAATACTGATACTTGGCATTGCCGAAGTTGAGATTGTTCATGGTGCCTTGCGCCGCGGCCAACGCGCCGAGCGCGCCGAACAGGCAATTGGTCACCGCCTGCGAGGTCTCGACATTGCCGGCGACCACGGCGGCCGGATATTCCGGCGTCAGCATCGACTTCTTCGGCACCACGATGTTGATCGGCCTAAGACAGCCGGCGTTCATCGGAATGTCGTCGTCCACCATCATGCGGAAGACATAAAGCACGGCCGCACGCGTGACCGGCTCCGGCGCGTTGAAATTCGTCGGCTGTTGCGGCGAGGTGCCGGTAAAATCGACGGTGGCCTCGCGCTTCTTTTTATCGACCGTGATCTTGACCTTGATGAACGTGCCTTGGTCCATCTCGTAGGAGAATTCCGAGTCGTGCAGCCGGTCGATGACGCGGCGCACGCTTTCGGCGGCGTTGTCCTGCACGTGCTGCATGTAGGCCTGCACCACCGGCATCGTGAACAGCGTCACCATCTTGCGCAGCTCGGCGACGCCTTTTTCGTTGGCCGCAATCTGCGCCTTGATGTCGTTGATGTTCTGCGTCGGGTTCCGCGCCGGATATTTCGCGCCGGTGAGCGCCGCCAGCAGTTCCTTCTCGCGGAAGCGGCCGCGGTCGACCAGCTTGAAATTGTCGAACAGCACGCCTTCCTGTTCGATAGTGGTGGCGTTCGGCGACATCGAGCCGGGCGAAATGCCGCCGACATCGGCATGATGGCCGCGCGACGCGACCCAGAAGAGGATTTTCTTTTTCTTGTCGTCGAAGACGGGCGTGCAGACGGTAATGTCGGGCAGGTGCGTGCCGCCGTTATAGGGCGCGTTGATGACGTAGACGTCGCCGGGCGCGACCTTGCCTTTGTTGTCGCGGATCACGGTCTCGACGGAGCGGTCCATCGAGCCGAGATGCACCGGCATGTGCGGCGCGTTGGCGACCAGCGTGCCGTCATGCGCGAACACCGCGCAGGAGAAGTCGAGTCGCTCCTTGATGTTGACGGAGTAGGCGGTGTTCTGCAGCGACACGCCCATCTGCTCGGCGATCGACATGAAAAGATTATTGAACACTTCCAGCATCACCGGGTCGGCATGGGTGCCGATGGCGTGGATGCGCTTGAGCACCTTGGTGCGCGTCAGCACCAGGTGATTTTTCGCGGTGAGTTCGGCCTGCCAGCCCGGCTCGACCACGATGGTCTGGTGCGGCTCGATGATGATGGCCGCGCCTTTGATGCGTGAGCCCGGCTTGATCTGATCGCGGGTATAGACGTTGGCTTTGTGCCATTCGCCGTTGGAGAAGAACTCCGTGCGCCGCGCCGGCTTCGGCAGCGAGCCCTTGGCGCGCCGCGTCGCTTTCTCGGTGAACCTGGCGCCGCCGCCGACCGCTTCGACCGACACGGCTTCGACGACGAGTTGCTTGTTGCGGTCGATGAAGCCGAAGCGCGCCTTGTGCGCTTTTTCGAAGGCGCGCTGCATGGCGGGCAAGGAGCCTGCGTCGACCGTCAGCGCGGTATCGGTGCCGGCATAACGAATGTGCGCGCGCACGAAGACCTTGATCTTGGCTGCGGGCACACCCTGGCCGGCGACTTCGTCCTTCACCGCCTTGCCGATGCGCGCGCCAGTCTTCTTCAGCGCGGCCAGCGCCTTCGGCCCGTAGGCCATCTCGATGGCCTGCTCGCGCGTGGCGCGAATATCGGCAAGGCCCATGCCGTAGGCCGACAGCAATGATGAGAACGGGTGGATCAGCACCTTGGTCATGCCGAGCGCGTCGGCAACGAGGCAGGCGTGCTGGCCGCCGGCGCCGCCGAAGCAGTTGAGCGCATAGCGCGTCACGTCATAGCCGCGCTGCACGGAGATTTTCTTGATCGCGTTGGCCATGTTCTCGACGGCGATCTTGATGAAACCGTCGGCGATTTGCTCGCGCTTGAGCCCGCCGCGCATTTCGCCTTCCAGTTCGTCGAACGCGGTGCGCACCGCGGCGGCATCGAGCAGCTCGTTCTGATGCGGCCCGAAAATCTTTGGGAAGAAATCGGGAATGAGCTTGCCGACTTCGACGTTGGCGTCGGTCACGGCCAGGGGCCCGCCGCGGCGGTAGCATTTCGGGCCAGGATTGGCGCCCGCCGAATCCGGCCCGACGCGGAAGCGCGCG
>JANMSZ010000085.1:0-6210 GCA_031389925.1 Hyphomicrobiales bacterium
GGGCCTCGCTGACGAGGCGCTGCTGGCGCACACGTTTCCCGATCTGGAACTGCTCGACCCCGAGCTGCCGAGCGTTCAACAGTTGGAAACCATGGCGCGCGAGGCCGAGCAGGCCGGGCTCGCGGTCAAAGGCGTCACCAAATCGGGCGGCGCATCGGCCTCGGCCGGCATCGGCGGCATGGTGTTGGTAACGAGCCACGGTTTCCGCGGTGCCTATCTGGGCTCGCGCCACGGCGTCTCGATGACCGCGATCGCCGGCGACGGCACCGGCATGGAACGCGACTACGATTTCTCGTCGGCGCTGCATGCGGCCGATCTGGAGAGCCCGGAGAAAATCGGCCGCACCGCCGGTGAGCGCGCGGTCGAGCGCATCAATCCGCGCAAAGTCACCACCCGCAAGGTGCCGGTGGTGTTCGATCCGCGCGTCGCGGGCTCGCTGGTGTCGCATCTCGCCAGTGCCGCCAATGGCGCCTCGATCGCGCGCAAGACCAGTTTCCTCAAAGACAAGATGGGCGAGCAACTATTCGCGAAAGGCATTCGCATCATCGACGATCCGCTGCGCAAGCGCGGACTGCGCTCGCATCCGTTCGACGGCGAGGGCGTTGCCGGCAAGGCGCTGGCGCTGGTCGAGGACGGACGTCTGAATTCGTGGGTGCTCGATTGCGCGACCGCGCGGGAGCTTGGCCTCACGACCACCGGCCACGCCCAGCGCGGCGTGTCGTCCAGTCCGTCGCCGGGCGCGTCCAACCTGCATCTCGAAGCGGGCCGCGTTTCGCCCGAGGAACTGATCGCCGACATTGCCGACGGCTTCTACGTCACCGACCTGATCGGCTCGGGCGTCAACGGCGTCACCGGCGACTACAGCCGCGGCGCCTCAGGATTTTGGATCGAGAACGGCAAGCGGACTTATGCGGTGAGCGAAGTCACCATCGCCGGCCATCTGTTCGACATCTTCCGCACGCTGACGCCGGCCAACGACCTCGAATTCAAATACGGCACCAACGCGCCGACCGTGCGCCTGGAGGGCCTGACCGTTGCCGGGCAGTAACCTCCGCGACGGATTGGAAACCATCATGCGCGAGGCCGGCGAGTTGGCGCGCGTCACATCGCGTGGCGACTTCAAACGCTGGACCAAAGGTCACGACAATTCGCCGGTGAGCGACGCCGATATCGCGGTCAATAATTTTCTGAAAGAACGGCTCGCCGCGCTGGCGCCCGCGGCCGGCTGGCTCTCCGAGGAAACCGAGGACAGCCTCCCCGGCCGCGCGATGACGACCGCCTGGATCGTCGATCCGATCGACGGCACCCGCGCCTTCATTTCCGGGCGGCCCGACTGGACGATTTCGGTGGCGCTGGTCGAGCACGACCGCCCGGTGCTGGCGGCGCTCTATGCACCGGTGACCGACGAAATGTTCCTCGCACTGCGCGGCCAAGGCGCCACGCTCAACGGCGTGGCCATCACGGCCAACGCGGGCGGCAGCCTGGCCCAGGCCAAGGTCGCGGGGCCCAAGCGCTACCTCGACCGCCTGGAAAACTTATCCCCGAATATTTTACCGCAACCCAAAGTACATTCGCTGGCGCTGCGCCTGACACGCGTCGCCCATGGCGGGCTTGACGCCGCCATCGCCTCGTCCGGCAGCCACGACTGGGACCTTGCGGCGGCGGATTTGCTGGTCCATGAAGCCGGCGGTGTGATGACCGATTTCAATGGCTCGCCGCTGCGTTATAACCAGCCGCACGTGAGGCACCCCGCGCTGATTGCCGCCGGCCTGCCACGCCATGCTACGCTCATCGATCTGGTGCGCGACCGCCAATCAGAGTTCGCATAACCGCCGGCTTCGCTTACACTGCGACTTCGGCTTCGTCCTAGTCCACCGCCGGGCTTTTTCGAAGGAACCCACATGTCCGATCTGCCTGCCAAACAATTGCTGCACCTCGTCCTCGGCGGCGAACTGACCGCGCTCGGCGGCACCGAGTTCAAGGACCTCGACAAGGTCGAAGTCGTCGGCGTCTACCCGAACTACGCCACCGCCTACACCGCCTGGAAGGCGAAGGCGCAGCAGACCGTCGACAACGCCCATATGCGCTATTTCATCGTCCACCTGCACCGCCTGCTCGATCCCGACAGCGGCGCCAAAGCCTGATCCCAATTGCTCCTGCCTGAGAGCCGCGTGGCGGACGAAGGCCGGACAGGATCATGCTCGATAAAGAGTGAGGCCCGGGTTTTGATCTGTCCCATCCGTCGCAGCGCGCAAGGCTGCTGATGCTGTCAACGAAACGGATCGTCGCATCGCCCGTCTTCCAGGGCGCCGTCGGCACGGCGGCGGCGTGGTATTTGAAGTTCGTCTGGAACACCAACAGGACGATCCTCGAGCCGGAAAACATTTATGACTGGGTGCAGACGCCGCTCATCATCGCAATGTGGCACGGCCAGCACTTCATGGCGCCGTTCATCAAGCCGACGTTCAATAGCGAAAAATTCCGTGCCAAAGTCTTGATCTCGAAGCATCGCGATGGCGAGATCAATGCCATCGCCGCCGAGCGGCTCGGCATTGGCACGATCCGCGGTTCCGGCGCGCATAACGGCGACTTCCACCGCAAGGGCGGCGCCACCGCGTTCACCGAAATGGTGGCGGCGCTCGAGCAGGGCTACAATGTCGCGATCACCGCCGACGTGCCGAAGATTTCGCGCATCGCCGGCATGGGTGTGATCAAGCTGGCGCAACATTCCGGCCGGCCGATCTATCCGGCGGCGATGGCGACCAGCCGCCGCATCCAGCTCAACAATTGGGACCGCAGTTCCATCAATCTGCCGTTCGGCCGCATCGCCCTGAAAGCGTGCGAACCGATTTATGTGCCGCGCGACGCCGACAAGGCCGCATTGGAAACGTACCGGCAGTTGGTGGAGAGCGAACTCAACAAAGCCACCGCGCGCGCCTATGAGATCGTCGACCGCACCGGGAGCCGGACCCCGTGAGCGAAGAACTCACCGCAGCATTGCGTGTCTACCGGCTGATCTCGGCGGCGGCGATGCCGATCGCACCGCTGCTGCTGGCACGCCGCCTCGCGCGCGGCAAGGAGCAGCGCGGGCGGGTGTCGGAACGGCGCGGCGAGGCCGGCCTGGCGCGGCCGGACGGCGGGCTGATCTGGCTGCATGCGGCCAGCGTCGGCGAACTGGCGAGCGTGCTACCGCTGATCGAGCGCATCAGTTCGCGCGGCGTGAGCGTGCTGGTGACAACCGGCACGGTGACATCGAGCGGGCTGGCCGAGCAGCGGCTGCCGCGCGGCGTCATCCATCAATATGTGCCGGTCGACGTGCCGCTTTACGTGCGCCGGTTTCTCACTCACTGGCAGCCTGATCTGGCGCTGTTCGTCGAATCCGATCTGTGGCCGAACATGATGATCGAGACGTCGCGGCGCGGCGTGCCGATGATCCTGGTCAACGCCAGGCTGTCGGAGAATTCGTTTCATCGCTGGCGCCATCTGCCGCGCACCATCGGCAATCTGCTGAAGCGGTTCGACCTGTGCCTTGCCGGCACGCCGGACGACGCCCTGCGCTTGAGCGATCTCGGCGCGCCGCGCGTCATCACCACCGGCAATCTGAAACTCGACGTGCCGGCGCCATCCGCCGACAGCACGCAACTTGCGCGCTTGAAGGACGCCATCGCCGGACGGCCGGTGATCGCCGCGGCGTCGACCCATGCCGGCGAGGAAGACATCGTCATCGCCGCGCATAAACGGTTGAGCCGCACTTTTCCGAATTTGCTGACGCTGATTGCGCCGCGCCATCCCGATCGCGGCGCGGCCATCGCCGACATCGCGGCCGCCGCCGGCCTGACCGTACGCCTGCGCTCGCACGGCGAACTGCCCAATGCCGCAACCAGCATCTATGTCGCGGACACGATGGGTGAACTCGGGCTGCTTTATCGTGTCGCGCCTTTCGTGTTCGTCGGCGGCTCGCTGGTTCCCCATGGCGGGCAAAACCCGATCGAGGCGGCGAAACTCGGGGCCGCCATCCTGCACGGCCCGCATGTCTGGAATTTCGCCGAGATCTACGCCGCGCTCGACAATGCCCATGGCGCCGAACTGGTTCTGGACGGCGGCCGGCTCACCGCCGGCTTCGGGGCCTGGCTCAGCGACGCCAAGACCGCGGCGCATGTCGCCGGCGTGGCCCGCGCCACCGTCGACGCGCTGGGCGGCGCGCTGGAGCGTACGTTACACTCGCTCGACCCCTATCTGATGCAATTGCAATTGCGCCAGCGAGCCTTCAATGCGTGATCCGGATTTTTGGTGGCGCGACGGCTCGCTGGTGGCGGGCCTGCTCGCGCCGCTGGGCTTGGCCTATGGCGCGATCGCGGCACGGCGCATGGCAAGACCTGGCGCGCGCGCCGGCGTGCCGGTGATCTGCGTCGGCAATTTCACGCTCGGCGGCGCCGGCAAGACGCCGACCGCGCTCTGGCTCGCGAAAATGCTGCAGACGGCGGGCGAGAAGCCCTGCTTTCTGAGCCGCGGCTACGGTGGCGACAACGCCGGACCGAAGCTTGTCGACATCAACACCGACAGTGCAGCGCAGGTCGGCGACGAAGCGCTGCTGCTGGCGCGCGTCGCACCAACGATTGTGGCGCGCGACCGGGTGGCCGGCGCGCAGGTAGCGACGGATGCGAGCGTCATCATTATGGATGACGGCTTGCAGAACGCTTCGTTGGTGAAAGACTTCACGCTGGCGGTGGTCGACGGCCGGCGCGGTATCGGCAATGGCCGCGTGTTTCCCGCAGGTCCCTTGCGTGCGCCGCTCGATGCCCAGATCGCACGCAGCGATGCGCTGCTTGTTATTGGCGAAGCTAGCAATGCCGCCGGCGTGATCGCCGCCGCGGCCAGGCTGCCGATTTTTCACGGCCGGCTGGCGCCGGACCAAGCCGCGCTCGCGCAACTGAAGGGCCGCAATGTGTTCGCCTTCGCCGGCATCGGCGACCCGGAAAAGTTTTTTGCCACGCTGACGCAGGCCGGCATTCCGCTCACAGAGCGCAGAGCTTTCGGCGACCATCATCGCTTTACCGGCGAAGAAGCCGCCGAGCTTGTCATGCAGGCCGAGCACGAAGGGCTGACGCTGCTCACCACCGAGAAAGATCACGCCCGCATGGCCGGCGATCCGGCGCTCGCGGCGCTGGCTGAGTGCGCGCAAGTACTGCCAGTGACGTTGGTGGTGGATGAGGCCGATGCGTTGCGCGCGCTGGTGCTGAAGAAAATCGGCAAAGCCGCCTAGCGGCTTACTTCGCCGCTTTGGCCTGCAGCCGCTGCAGCACGATTTCTGGCGAGGCGTAGGCCTCCTGCAGATCGACGCTCCAGTATTTCAGTTCTTCGAGCGGGATCGGCACGCCGGTGACCGCGCAGCGCACGAAGGCGCCGGGCCGGGCCACGCGGAAATCGCCATCAAGGTATTTGACCTCGGCCTCGCCGTTCATCGGCGACGAGCGGTCGTAGCGATTGAGCAAAGGCTGTCTCCGATCTCGTCCGGCGGACTGGTGGTCAAAGATAGTCGTTCGGCGGCGAAAACGAAACCCTCGAATATGCGGCCATTTGCGCGCTAAACGCGGGTTTAGGAACCGAACAGACTGCCTTGGCCGCTTCCTTGGCCACCCGGTCCCTCGTCGCGTGGACGCGGTTTTGGAGCGGCCTTGGGGGCCACTTTCGGCTTCGTCGGCGGCGCCGTGCTCGTCCCATCCGCCACTGCGCCGACGCGGCCATCCGCGAATTCGATATCAAGACGCATGCCGCCGGTGACGCCCGCCGCCGCGCGCAGCGGATGTCCTTCGCCGTCGCGCACCAGCGCAAAGCCGCGCGCCAACACACCGCGATAGGAATAAGCCGTTAGCAACTGGCCGGCGCCGCGCAGGCGGTCGGCGCGCCGCTGCAGATAATTATCACGCGCGCGTTTGCCGCGTTGCGCGAGCGCGACCACGATTTCGCTGGAGCGCGCCAGCCGCAGTTTCAGCAGCCGCGGCGACAGGCGCGCCGCAGTGCGGGTCAACTGCGTGCGGTGCAGTTGCGCATTGGCACGTAGCGCGCGGGGCAGTCTTTCGGCGCAGGCATCGAGCCGCTGGCGTGGAATCGACAGCAGTTCGTCGGCCGCCGGCAGCGCACGCGACAGCAGATAGAGTTCCTTGCGGCGCTGCTCAAGCCCGCGCTGCCAGCACGCCAGCCGCCGCGCGG
>JANMSZ010000135.1:0-5044 GCA_031389925.1 Hyphomicrobiales bacterium
CCGGCTTCGAGCAATTCGTCGCCGAGGCCGCGCGCGACTACGGTCTGCTGTACGGGCTGGCGACCGCCATGCTGGCGCTGCTCATCGGCTGGATCGGCGCGGTGGTGTTCAGAAGGGACTGAGCATTCTCCTGCTCATTCCCGCGCAGTTACGCGCGGTTTCCATTCGGTTTAATTTCTAGCAACCACAATCAGCCCAAGCACCGGCGATCCCTTCTCGGTCCGAGTCGAGGCGGAATCGAGGCTGACGAGCGCGAGCCCCGCCGCCGCCAGCGCCTCGCGCGCATGCGCCGCGCCGTGGGCATAACGCAACGTGTCGCGCAGCATGACGCCATCGCCGTCATGCGTTTCGACGCTGAAGACCAGCAGCCCACCCGGCGCCAGCACCGACGCAACCGCCTTCAACACCGGTCCGAGCTTGTCGAGATACATGTAGACGTCGGCGGCCAGCACAAGATCGTAGCGCGCCTGAGCTGCTGCTTCCGCTGCGAGAAAGGCCACCACTTCGGCTTCAACGAGCCTGTCGTAGATGTGCTTCCCCCCCGCCTGCGCCAGCATCGCCGGCGACAGGTCGACGCCAACAAGCGATCCGCAGAACGGCTTGAACGCGGCACCGCCGAGTCCGGTGCCACAACCGAGGTCGAGCGCCGAACTAAATTTCATTTCAGTCACCGCCGCCTGCACGGCGCGCAACAGAAGTTCCGGTCCGCGATAAGAGAGACGCTCTGTGAGCGCGGCATCGAAGCCCGAGGCGTAGCCGTCGAACAATGTGCGGACATAGCCTTCCGGCATCGCGACTGCTTTCGCTCCGAGCCGCGCCAGCCGCAGCGCGGCACCGTGGGCGTCCTGCGGGTCGGCCGCCTTGGCCCGCTCGAACGCCGCGATGGCGCCGTCGCGCTCGCCCAGCTTCTCCCGCGCATCACCGAGCGCGAACCACGCGGCGGCATAATGCGGGCTAAGTTCCAGCGCCTGCGTCAGCAGGTCGGCCGCGGCGGCGAGATCGCCTTTGTCCGCCAGATCGCGCGCCCATTCGAAGCGGCGGTCGGCGATCAGATTGCCCGAAGAGAGAAAAGTGGCGTCCATTCGATACTCGCGTGCACGCCGGAATGACTGGTTGCTTGCTTGACCGATCCTATCAAATTGCGTCAGGTATCGCTCATGCCAAACGAACTTGAGCCGACGGAGCGACCGATGCCCAACAACGCCGCCAACCGGTTTTTCGGCGGCTCCCCGCTCGCGGTGCTGGCACGCCTGATCCTGGTTTCGATTTTGGTCGGCGTCATCCTGTCAGCGCTGGGACTCGATCCGTTCGACATCATACGCAGCATCGACCGTCTGGCGCGATCGATCTGGAATATGGGCTTCGACGCGCTCGTTTGGCTGTGGCGCTATCTGCTGCTCGGCGCGGTCATCGTTGTGCCGATCTGGTTGATCTTGCGTTTGATCAACGCGCCACGCGGAAAATAGTCAACTCGGCCAACTCTCCGCCGTCATATCCGCCGCATCGCTGCCGACCATCGAGGCCAGCGAGTCGCGGTGGTTGCGCTTGAACGCCGCCAGCAATTCCTTCTTGATCTCCGACACCACGCCGATGCCGCGATAGACCAGCCCGCTGTAGAGCTGGATCAAGGTCGCGCCGGCCTTGATCTTGGCGATCGCGGTGGCGCCGGAGTCGATGCCGCCAGCGCCGATAAGCGGAAACGCGCTTTCGGTACGCACGAAAGTTTCCGCCAGCATGCGGGTCGACAATCTGAACAGCGGCCGGCCGGACAATCCGCCCGCCTCGCGCGCTCTGTCGCGCTCGCGCAGCGAGCCGGGCCGCGAGATGGTGGTGTTGCCGACGATCATGCCGTCGACCCGGTGCTTGCGGGCGATGCCGACGACGTCGTCGAGATCGGGCAGTGAGAGATCGGGCGCGATCTTCAGCAGCACCGGCGTTGGCCCGGCGTGCGGGCGGACCCGTTCGCGGGCGTCGATGACGCGGCCCAGCAGATCGTCGAGCGCGGATGCCTGCTGCAGATCGCGCAGGCCCGGCGTATTGGGCGACGAGACGTTGACGGTGAAATAGCTGGCGACCGGCGCGAAAGTCTCGATCAGCCGGACATAGTCCTCGGCGCGGTCGGCCGTATCGCGGTTGGCGCCGACATTGACGCCAACGATGCCGCCGGCATCGGCGCGCGCCGCCAGCCGCGCCAGCACCGCCGCACCGCCCTCGTTGTTGAAGCCGAGGCGATTGATTACGCCCTCGTCGGCATCGAGCCGGAACAGCCGCGGCCGCGGGTTGCCGGTCTGCGCGCGCGGCGTCACGGACCCTACTTCGACAAAGCCGAAGCCCAGGCGCAGCAGCGCATCCGGCGCCATGCCGTTCTTGTCGAAACCGGCGGCCAAACCGACCGGATTGGGGAAATTCAGCCCGAAGGCGCGAACGCCCAATTCCGGCGGCTCCCGGGCCGGGCGCGGCAGCGGCACGAAGCGTAAGGCCCTGATCGCCAAAGTATGGGCGTCCTCGGGGTCGAGGGCCCGCATGAAGGGTCGGGACAGGCGCTCGATCAGGCCGATCACGGCGGCTCCGGGGTTACGTGGATTCAGACCCTATCGGCGCGGATCGGGTCACTTCAAGGCGGCCGACACGAAACGTTGTGACAAAGTTGCGACTCACGGCTATAATTCCTATAACTTGATCATAAGCGCGGCCGAGTCGCCGTCTGTCTGAACCTTGCGGGGGGAACCCTATTGCCATGCTGACACATAACCAGATCTGGTCGGCGATCGACCGCCTTGCTGCACGTTCCAAGATGACCGCCTCCGGGCTCGCCAAGAAGGCGGGCCTCGACCCGACCACCTTCAACAAGTCCAAGCGCATCACGCCCGAGGGCCGGCCGCGCTGGCCGTCGACCGAATCGGTGGCCAAGGCTTTGGCCGCCACCTCGACCAAGGTCGACACATTCGTCAGCCTGATCACGGACGGCGGCAAGCCCACGATCACGAACGTTCCGCTGATCGGCTTTGCCGAAGCCGGCACCGGCGGCTATTTCGACGATGGCGGCTTCCCGGTCGGCAAAGGCTGGGAGGAAATCGCCTTCCCGTCGGTGACGGACGAACACGCTTATGCCCTGGAGATTTCCGGCGACTCGATGAAGCCGGCCTATCGCAATGGCGACATCATCGTGGTGTCGCCGTCCGCGGCGGTGCGCAAGGGCGACCGCGTCGTGGTCAAGACCAAGAACGACGAAGTCATGGTCAAGGAGCTCAAGCGCAAAACCACCAAGAGCATCGAACTCAAATCGCTCAATGCCGAACATCGCGACCGCACGTTGCCGATGTCGGATGTGGTGTGGATCGCGCGCATCGTCTGGGCCAGCCAGTAAATTATCAATACTCATTTTACGCGGCATCGTCTGGCAGCGGTCGGCTGGCCGGGTTAGTATGGCCGCACGTTCACAACAGCGGGGGCTTCCATGACTCAAAACACCATTGCTCATCCGGATTCATGCGCGTGCTGCGGCGACATGCTGCGCTCGCGTTTCGACCGCCGGCGTTTCCTGCAACTGGGCGCCGGTGCCGGATTGCTGGCGGCGTTTCCCTCGCTCGCCTTCGGCGCGGGCGGCAATTACGAGGCGATGCTGGTGGCCTGCATCGATCCACGCTTTCCGCAGCCGACGCTCAATTACATGAAGAGCCGCAAGATGGTCGGCAAGTATAGCCAGTTCACCTTCGCCGGCGCTTCGATCGGCGTGGTCGCACCCGCGTTCAAGACCTGGGCGCCCGCGTTCTGGGACAATCTTGCGGCGTCGATGCAGTTGCACAACATTCCGAAAGTCATCGCGATGAACCATCGCGATTGCGGCGCGGCCAAGATCGCCTATGGCGCGGAGGCCGTGGCCAATCCGAAAGCCGAGACCGAGACCCACAAGGCCGCGCTGATGGAATTCAAGAAGCAGGTCGGCGAACGGCAGCCAAAGCTGAAGGTCGAACTCGGCCTGATGGCGGTCAACGGCAAGGTGGAGATGTTCTCGTAACATCTGTCATGGCCGGGCATAGCCGTCCAAAGGACGGCGTCGCTTCGCTCGCCTATGTCCCGGCCATCCCGATAAGGGGCACAGTGCCCACCTAAGCGAGATCACCGGGTCACGCCGCTACGCGGCGGCCCGGTGATGACATTTTTGGATTACGCGCTTCTCGCCAGCGCGCCGTCGATCATGTCGACGGTGTTCTGCAGGCCATAGACCGCGACGAAGGAGCCGAAGCGCGGACCCTTCTCCTGGCCGAGCAGCACCTGGTACAGCATGTTGAACCAGTCGAGCGACACGCCCGGCTTGCCGTCCTTGGCTTTCTTCTTCTCGTCGAGGAACGGCTCGCGCCGTCCGATCTCATAGACCACATCCTGTATCTGCTCGGCGGTCGCTTCCGCCGGCAATTGCCCAAGCGCGTCGCGCAGATCGCCCAGCGCCACGCGCTCGACGTCGCTCGGCTGCCGAAATTTCTTGGTCGGCAACACGAAGTCGCGGAAATAGTGGATGGCGTATCCGACCATCGCATTGAGCTCGGGATGCGTCTGCGCGGTGACGCCGGGGCGATAGCGGCCGATGAAGCCCCACAGCGTCTCGGCGTTTTCCGCGTTCGATGACGACACCAGGGTCAGCAGCATCGAGAACGTCACCGGCATGTCGGCCTTGGGCGGCGCGCCGGCATGGATGTGCCAGACCGGATTGCCGAGGCGATGCTTGATCTCCTGCTTCTCGTAGCCGTCGAGGAATTGCTGGTAGTCGTCGACCTGACGCGGGATGACGTCGAAATACAGGCGCTTGGCCGATTTCGGCTCGCGGTACATGAACAGCGACAGGCTCTCCGGGCTGGCATAGCGCAGCCATTCGTCGATGGTGATGCCGTTGCCCTTCGACTTGGAAATCTTCTGGCCGTTTTCGTCGAGGAACAGTTCGTAGTTGAAACCTTCCGGCGGCGCGCCGTCGAGCGCGCGGCAGATTTCGCCTGAGAGTTTGACCGAATCGATCAGGTCCTTGCCGGCCATTTCATAATCGACGCCG
>JANMSZ010000142.1:0-2174 GCA_031389925.1 Hyphomicrobiales bacterium
GTCCGGCCAAACGCCAAATCGTGCGGCGTGCGGCGAGTGGGCAGCGCGATCCCGAGCGCACGCGTGCCGCAATCCTGCGCGCCGCAACCGAAGAGATCACCGCCAAAGGCCTGAACGGCGCACGCGTCGACACCATCGCCAAACGCGCCGGCGTCAACAAGCGGATGCTCTATCACTATTTTGGTGACAAGCAGGGCCTCTACCTCAGCGTGCTTGAGGAGACCTATGCGGCGATCCGTACCGCCGAGATTGGCCTCAACCTGACCGAGCTCGATCCGGTCGCCGGCATGCGCAAGCTGGTGCTGTTCACCTGGCAATACTTCATCGACCATCCCGAATTTCTCAGCCTGCTCGCCACCGAGAATCTAAACCGCGCGGTTTACCTCAAGAAATCAAAACGCATTCGCCACTTGCACGCGCCCCTGGTCGGCATGATCAGCGGTCTACTGGAGCGTGGCGTCCGGCAGAAAGTATTTCGGAGCGGGGTCGATCCGGTCGACCTGTACATCAGCATCGCCGCGCTCGGCTTTTTCTACATGTCGAACCGCCACACGCTGTCGACCATATTCGGCAAGGATCTGACGTCGCCGCCTCGTTTGGTGCAGCGCGGCGAGCACATCGTCGAGATGGTGCTGACTTTTCTCCGCGCAAAAAAGCCGTAGCGGGCTGCGCCCACCCTCTTGACGGCCCCCTTGCCTGATGGTGCATAGTAACCGTCCAGTTACTTAGGACGCGCGGCGCCAACGCCGCCGCCAATGAATAAAGCCGGAGGATTCGCATGGCAACCCGCAGGCTCGGCATCGTGATGTACGGCGTCACCGGACGCATGGGCCTCAATCAGCATCTCGTGCGTTCGATCGTCGCCATCCGCGCGCAGGGCGGCGTCTTGCTGCCGAACGGCGACAGGGTCATGCCGGATCCGATTCTGGTCGGCCGCAATGCGGAGAAGGTGGCGGCGCTGGCGAAACAGTATGGCATCGAGCGCTCGACGGCCGATCTCGATGCGGCGCTGAAAAATCCTGCCGACGAGGTGTTCTTCGACGCGGCGACCACACAGATGCGCGCCGATCTGCTGACGCAGGCGATCGAGGCCGGCAAGCACGTCTATTGCGAAAAGCCGATCGCCGATACCTACGAAAAGGCGATCAAGGTCGCGCGTTTCGCGCAGACCAAAGGCGTCAAGAACGGCGTCGTGCAGGACAAGCTGTTCCTGCCGGGCCTGCGCAAGATCAAGATGCTGCGCGACGCCGGCTTCTTCGGCCGCATGCTCTCGATGCGCGGCGAGTTCGGCTACTGGGTGTTCGAGGGCGACTGGGGTCAGCCCGCGCAACGGCCGAGCTGGAATTACCGCAAGGCGGATGGCGGCGGCATCATCCTCGATATGCTGTGCCACTGGCGCTACGTGCTCGATAATTTGTTCGGCAAGGTGCAGGCGGTGAGTTGCCTCGGCGCAACGCATATTCCGAGCCGCGTCGATGAGGACGGCAAGACCTACGTGGCCGACGCCGACGACGCCGCTTATGCGACGTTCCAGCTCGAGGGCGGCGTCATCGCGCACATCAATTCATCGTGGGACGTTCGCGTGCGCCGGGACGATCTGGTGACGTTCCAGGTCGACGGCACGCACGGCTCGGCCGTTGCCGGCCTGACCAAATGTTTCTCGCAGCACCGGGTCAACACGCCGCGTCCGGTGTGGAATCCCGACGTGCCGCAGACCATGAATTTCTTCGACCAGTGGGAAGAGGTGCCGGACGTCGGCAGCGAGAACGGCTTCAAAATACAATGGGAAGATTTTATCCGCCACGTGGCGGCGGATACGCCTTGGCATCATGGCCTCATCGAAGGCGTCAAGGGCGTGCAACTCGCCGAACTCGGCATGCAGAGCTGGGCCGAGCGGCGCTGGATCGACGTGCCCGCCATCAAACTTTAGAGGAGCAAGCCGTGGCAACCATCGGATTGCCGACTAAAGACCGGAAGCTTGAGGCCTACACGACCGGTGAGCCGATCGTGTTTCCGTCCAAGGCGGAAACCCTCGGCTTCAACCGTATCGCCTATGCGGCGGCGCATGTGGTGGCCGACCCGCTTGCCGATATCGATCCCTGGGTCGGCACCGCGGTCGACTGGGAAAAAACCATCGCCTTCCGGCACTATCTTTGGGATCTCGGCCTTGGCGT
>JANMSZ010000280.1:0-1952 GCA_031389925.1 Hyphomicrobiales bacterium
CTCCGGATCGGCGAGCGTCTTTTCGATCGCTACGGAAAGCTGGTCGCGCACCGCGCTAGGCAAGCCGACCGGCGCGGCCATGCCGCGTGCCGCCGAGATCACGACATCGAAGCCCTGCTCGCGAAACGTCGGAATGTCGGCGGCCTCCGACCAGCGCTCCGCCGACATCTGTCCGAGCGGCTTGACCAGGCCGTTGCGGATATCGCCGATCATTTCGGCAATATTGTAGATGCCGAGCTCGATGTGGCCGCCGATCACGGCCTGCCGCACCTGCGCGCCGCCCGAGAACGGCACGTGCGTGAGCGACACGCCGGT
This sequence comes from Hyphomicrobiales bacterium, assembly GCA_031389925.1. GTDB lineage: Bacteria > Pseudomonadota > Alphaproteobacteria > Rhizobiales > Xanthobacteraceae > Pseudolabrys. Next base: position 316 of record JANMSZ010000280.1, read on the forward strand.
CATGCGCTCGATTTCGAGCGCGGCGAGATGATCGTCCGAGCCGACGCCGGTGGTGCCGTAGGTCACCGCACCCGGATTGGCCTTGGCGAATGTAATGACGTCGCGCAGCGTCGTGAACTTGTGGTCCTTGCGGACCGCGATGGCGCAGGGGTCGTCGAGGATGTTGGCGAGCGGCGTCAGGTCGCCGATCTTGTATTGCGCCTTGCGCTCGATCGGGATGGTCAGGACGTTCGGCGTGTTGATGAAGCCGATCGTGTGACCGTCGGGCGCGGCGCGCGCGACCTCGGCCGTGCCGATTTCGCCGCCGGCGCCGGGACGGTTGATGATGACGATCTTGCCGCCGAGGTACTTCTCCAGGAAGGGCACCATGGCGCGCGCGCCCGCGTCGGTTGCGCCGCCGGCGGGAAACGGAATGATCAGATTGATTGGCCGGTCTGGATACGCCTCGGCTGCCGGGCTCAGCGCCAGAAACGCCAGACAAACAAAAACGCTGCGACTACGCCGCATTCCACACACCCCGAAATCTTACGTAACGTCAGCAAAGCCCCACCTCGTTCACTTTATGCCAGCTCGGCTTCCGCTTCCATCGCGAGTGCGCCATTGGCGTCCTGCGCCCACAGCAGAACATGCCTGCCCTGCGGCGCTCCGCACAATGTGAATGGCGCGATGTCGAACAAAGGCCGCAGCGAGCGGAAGCGGAACGCGGTCATGCGGGCCGCTGTGTTGGCGTGCACCAACTCGGCGAGCAGGGTCGCGACAAGTTGGCCATGCACGACGAGGCCGGGATAACCCTCGATGCGGGTCGCGTAGTCGCGGTCGTAGTGGATGCGATGGGCGTTGAAGATCAGCGCCGAGTAGCGGAACAGCAGCATGATGTCGGCTTGGAATTCGCGTCGCCACATGGCTTGCACGGGTGGTGTGCGCGGTGCGGGCGGCGGCTCGTCGGCGCGGGGATGCTCGCGATAGACGATGTCCTGCTCCTCGACGATCGCACCCCGCGCGGACGTGAAGTCGTTGCGGATGCGCAGAAACACCAGTGCGCCGGTGCGGCCCTCTTTCACGTCGATCCCGGTGACGGTCGAGGTGCGCGTCGCGGGCTCGCCGAGGCGCAGGTCGCGCGTGAAGGTGAGCCGCGCGCCGGCAAACATGCGGCGTGGCAGCGCGACCGGCGGGATGAAGCCGCCGCGTTTGGCGTGGCCGTCTTCGGCGATTTCGGATTGCCGGTGCATCGGCAGAAAGTAAGTCCAGTGCCACAAAGGCGGCAACGCGTCGCCGGGCTTCGGCACTGATGGACGGTCGAGCGTCGCGGCGAGCGCGGCCGCCGGCTGCAGAGCCATTGGATCGGCGACAATTTCCTGCCGGCCGATCCAGGGCTTTAAGGCGGAGATATCGAGGGTCATGGCTCGTTTTACAGCCCGTCGAATGAATTCATTCCGTTTGTCCCGGCCGCAGCGAGCGCCATAAGCGCGTTTACGCGCGTCTTCGACGCGCTATGGCGCGAGCGATGAGCCGGGACCCAGCGCAACAGCTACGCGCGAAGCGCGCTCGACATTCATATTGCGCTTCGCGAGCCTTGTGCTGGGGCCCGGGTCTCGTTCCGTTCGTGCTTCGCACTCACTTCACCCGCCCGGGACGCG
>JANMSZ010000106.1:0-7707 GCA_031389925.1 Hyphomicrobiales bacterium
TTATAATACTCTTGTATCGGATATGCGCGCGCTGCCGATCCTCAAGCGCACCAACGCGCCCGTGATCTTCGACGCCACGCATTCGGTGCAGCAGCCGGGCGGGCAGGGCACCTCGTCAGGCGGCGAGCGCGAGTTCGTGCCGGTGCTGGCGCGCGCCGCGGTCGCGGTCGGCGTCGCCGGCGTGTTCATCGAGACGCATCAGGATCCCGACAAGGCGCCGTCCGACGGTCCCAACATGATGCCGTTGAAGGAGATGGAGCAGCTATTACGTACGCTGCTCGCGTTCGACCGCCTGGCCAAAGCCCAATCACCTTTGCGCTGATTTGGCGCGAGCGAATTCATGGGAAGCATTCTCAATCTGATGGCGCTGGTCGTGTTCGCGACCTCGTTGTTCACGCGCTCCATCGACCCCATCGTTCCTCAGATCGCGATCGGCTTGAACGTCGAGCCGGCGACCGCCGCTCTGCTGTCGACCGGTTTCGCCTTGCCTTATGCGCTGATACAGCCGGTGACCGGCGCGCTTGCCGACATGCTCAGCAAGACGCGGCTAATCATCGGCTGCATGATCGTGCTCGGCGTCACGACGATACTGTCGGGATTCACGACGAATTTCGAGTTGCTGATGACGTTGCGGGTCATCGGCGGCGCGGCCAGCGGCGGCGTATTTCCCATTGCCATGGCCGTCGTTGCCGATCAGGTGCCGGTGGCGCAGCGGCAGGTCGCCATCGGCCGCATTCTCGCCGCGGCGCTTACGGGCAATCTGTTCGGCGCCACGGCCGCGGGCATCATTGGCGATCTGATCGGCTGGCGCGGCGTGTTTTTCGCGACCGGTACGGTCTGCCTGATCACGTTGGCCATTGCATGGCCGGCGTTGCGCAGACTGAGCGAAAAAGTAGGACGTTTCGATCTATCGATGCTGGTGCCGAACTATCGCGCGATCTTCGGCAATCCGATGGCGAAATATTGCTTCGGCGCGGTGTTTGTCGAAGCGATCTTCATGTACGGCGTCTTCCCCTACATGGCCCTCATGCTCAGTACCGAAGGTGAGACCCGCGCCTCGATTGCCGGCCTGGTGATCGCGGGTTTTGCCGTTGGTGGCATCCTCTACACATTCGCTGTGTCAAAGCTGCTGACACTGCTCGGTGAGCGCTGGTTGATGAGAAGCGGCGGCATGGTGATAGCGTTTTGCCTGATCGTGATCGCTTTGCGCGCACCGTGGCAGCTCGAATTCCTGAACTTCATGCTGCTGGGTTTCGGCTTCTACATGTTGCACGGCTGCATTCATGTTTATGTCACCGAACTCGCGCCTGCCGCACGCGCGACCGCGACGTCCGGACATACGGCGTTCTTCTTCTTAGGCCAGGCGATCGGGCCGGTGGTTTACGGCATCGGGCTTGGCACGGTTGGGATCGTGCCGGTGCTGCTGTTTGGCGCGGCGATGCTGGCGGGAACCGGCTGGCTCTGCGCGATCAAGCTACGGCACAAGCAACCCGGGTGAAGGTCAGCCGCGGCCGCGATAGGGCGCGACGCCCTGGTCCGGCACCCAGATATCCTTCGGCAGTTTGCCGGCCTGCCAGAACACATCGATCGGGATGCCGCCGCGCGGATACCAGTAGCCGCCGATGCGCAGCCATTTCGGCTTGAGGAACGCGAACAGCCGCTTGCCGATGGCGACGGTGCAGTCCTCGTGGAACGCATCCTGATTGCGGAAGCTGACCAAATAAAGCTTCAGCGACTTCGACTCGAGCAGAAAGCGGCCCGGCACATAGTCGATGACCAGATGCGCGAAGTCGGGCTGCCCGGTGATCTTGCACAGGGTCGTGAATTCGGGCGCGGTGAAACGCGCGACATAATTGGTGTCGGTATGCGGATTGGGCACGCGGTCGAGCACCGCCTCCTTGGGGGAGGCGGGGGTCGGGACCTGGCGGCCGAGTTGCAGCGTTTTCTTTGCCATGTGGTTTATTGCCCTTTTGATGCAGGGCATGACAAGGGGGTTATCGATCCTGTAGAACCCCGGCATTCTCCTACCGCTGGAACAGCCATGACCGCCATTGTTGACATTATCTGCCGCGAAATCCTCGATAGCCGCGGCAACCCCACCGTCGAAGTCGACGTCGTGCTGGAGGACGGCTCGGTCGGCCGTGCCGCGGTGCCGTCCGGCGCCTCGACCGGCGCCCACGAGGCGGTCGAGTTGCGCGATGGCGACAAGGCCCGTTTCGGCGGCAAGGGAGTGCGCAAGGCGGTCGACGCCGTCAACGGCGAGATTTACGACGCCATCGGCGGCATGGACGCCGAAGCCCAGGCCAAAATCGACGAAACGCTGATCGCGCTCGACGGCACGCCCAACAAGGCCCGGCTCGGCGCCAACGCCATCCTCGGCGTGTCGCTCGCGGCCGCCAAGGCCGCCGCCATCGCCACGCAAATGCCGCTCTATCGTTACGTCGGCGGCACCGCCGCACGGCTGCTGCCGGTGCCGATGATGAACATCGTCAATGGCGGCGTGCATGCCGACAATCCGATCGACTTCCAGGAATTCATGGTGATGCCGGTCGGTGCGCCGAGCTTTGCCGACGCCGTGCGTTGCGGCTCCGAGATTTTCCAGGTTCTCAAGGCACAGTTGAAGGCGGCCGGCCTCAATACCAATGTTGGCGACGAAGGCGGCTTTGCGCCGAACCTGAAGTCGGCCGAAGCGGCGCTCGACTTCGTCATGCAGGCGATCACCAAGGCCGGCTACAAGCCGGGCGGCGATGTCATGTTGGCGCTCGACTGCGCGGCGACCGAATTCTTCAAGGACGGCAAATACCAATACGAAGGCGAGGGCAAGACCCGTTCGCCCGAGCAGCAGGCCGATTATCTCGCAGAGCTGGTCGGAAAATATCCGATCGTCTCCATCGAAGACCCGATGTCGGAAGACGATTGGGATGGCTGGAAAATCCTCACCGACAAGATCGGCGGCAAGTGCCAGTTGGTCGGCGACGACCTGTTCGTCACCAACGTGACGCGGCTGTCGCGCGGCATCAAGGATAGCATCGGCAATTCGATCCTGATCAAGGTCAATCAGATCGGCACGCTCACCGAGACGCTCGCCGCCGTCGAGATGGCGCACAAGGCCGGTTACACCGCGGTGATGTCGCATCGCTCGGGCGAAACCGAGGACTCCACCATCGCCGATCTCGCGGTCGCCACCAATTGCGGGCAGATCAAGACGGGTTCGCTAGCGCGCTCCGACCGCACGGCGAAATACAATCAGCTGCTGCGCATCGAGCAGGAACTCGGACCCCAGGCCAAATATGCCGGCCGCGAGGCGTTGAAGGCTGCGCGGTAACCAGCCTTAGACCGCTTCCAGTTTGCAGCGCAGCGGCGGCTTGCATTGCCCCGCAAATCGCCGCAAATTGCGGCGAATCCAGCAAACCAACGCCCGGGTAACCGCGATGGACCAGACCACCAATCTTGCGCGCCATGACCGCCGCCGCGCGGCCGATCGCCTTGCCGAATTCATCGCGCAATCGGTCGACGCCGCGCGCGCCGTCGAGAAACCGTTTTTCCATCTCGAATTCGATCGCGTGTTTCCCGACGACATCTACGCGCAGATTCTGCGGCTGATGCCGGACAAGACCGACTACCGTCCGATGCACGGCCGCAGCAAAGTGCACGACGACAACCCGACGCGGGTGAAGATCGATCTGTTTCCGGAATACATCCGCAATCTGCCGGCCGAGAAGCGCGCGCTGTGGGACGTCGTCGGCCGCGCGCTGTGCTCCGAGCCGGTCAAGCAGGCGTTCATCCGCCGCCTCGCGCCCGGACTGTCGAAGCGCTTCGGCAAGGAATTCGCCGCCGTCGGCATGTACCCGATCCCGATCCTGACGCGCGACATTCCCGGCTACATGATCCCGCCGCACACCGACACGCGCTGGAAGGGCATCACGGTCCAGCTTTATCTGCCGGAGACCGACGCCAACACCGACATCGGCACCATCTTCCACGACGTCTTGCCCGACGGCTCGAAGCCGAAAGCGACGCAGATGCGTTTTGCGCCGAACACCGGCTACGCCTTCGCGGTCGGCCAGGATACCTGGCATTCGGCCGACCCGGTGCATGACCGGGTGAAGACCCGCGACTCGATCCTGCTGACCTATTTTGTCGATCAAGGCATGCTCAAGATCGTGCGCAACCGCGGCAAGCGGGTCGGCAATTTCGTGCTCAACGAGATCCGGCACCGGATTTAGAACTCCGTTCGTCCCCGCGAAAACGAGGACCCAGTGCTTGGCCGTGGATTCCCGCTTTCGCGGGAATGAGCGGGAACAAAGCCGGCATTAAAACCGCTTTAACGCGATTGCCGCATGGTCGCGGGCATGATCTCCAATCGGCGCCGCCGCACCATCCTGACCGCGCTCGGTCTTTATACCTTCGCGGCGGCCTTCATCGGCTATTTCGGCATCAATGCCTTTACCGGCAATCACGGCCTGCGCGCCCAGATCGACCTCGACCAGCAGATGACCGCGATGCAGGAAGAATTGCGCCAGGTTAAAGCCGAACGCGCGATTTGGGAGCGCCGGGTAGCCTTGCTGCGCTCCGACCGGCTCGACCCGGACATGCTGGACGAGCGCGCTCGCGCGCTGCTGGGCTATGTCGGCCCCCGCGACCTGACGTTGCTGATCCGCTAGGCCGCCGGCCCGGTCCAGCCGGCTCGGCTTTGAAATTTTCAGCCAATTTCCGGGCACTTTGCGCAATTCCGCTAGGCCGCGGCGCGCTTCCGCCGCCGTATAAATTACGCTATTGGGGAGTCTGAAATTGCCCACCGACGCCCAACCGGTTTTCAAAAAAGTCCAGGGAGTAGCAATGGCGGTCGCCCAGAAAAGTCCGAGCGATCTGACGGCGCCGGCGTCCGGCAAATCGAGTCCTTTGGCTGTCCCCGATTTTACAAAGGAACAGGACCTTTCGGCCTACGAGACCATGCTGACCATCCGCCGCTTCGAGGAGAAGGCCGGGCAGATGTACGGCATGGGGCTGATCGGCGGTTTCTGCCACCTCTATATCGGCCAGGAAGCCGTGGTGGTCGGCATGCAGATGGCGCTCAAGACCGGCGACCAGGTCATTACCGGCTACCGCGACCACGGCCACATGATCGCCTGCGGCATGGACCCCAAGGGCGTGATGGCTGAACTCACCGGCCGCACCCATGGCTATTCCAAGGGCAAGGGTGGCTCGATGCACATGTTCAGCGTCGACAAGGGTTTCTACGGCGGTCACGGCATTGTCGGCGCCCAGGTGCCGCTCGGCACAGGCCTGGCCTTCGCCAATAACTACCGCGGCAACGACAATCTCAGCGTGACCTATTTCGGCGACGGGGCCGCCAATCAGGGCCAGGTCTACGAGAGCTTCAATATGGCCGAGCTGTGGAAGCTCCCCGCCATCTACGTCATCGAGAATAACCGCTACGCCATGGGCACCTCGATCAGCCGCGCATCGGCCGAAGTGAACCTGTCGCGGCGCGGCCTGTCGTTCAACATTCCGGGCGAGCAGGTCGACGGCATGGACGTGCGCGCGGTGAAAGCCGCCGGCGACAAGGCGGTGGCCTGGTGCCGCGCCGGCAAGGGCCCGTTCATTCTGGAGATGCTGACCTATCGCTATCGCGGGCACTCGATGTCGGACCCGGCCAAATACCGCACCCGCGAGGAAGTCGATAAGGTGCGCAACACCAACGATCCCATCGACATGGTGCGTCACCGCCTGTTGGAGAAGAAATTCGCCAACGAAGAGGCGCTCAAGAAAATCGACGGATCGGTGCGCGACGTGATCACCCAGGCCGCCGAATTCGCCACCCACGATCCGGAGCCGGATGTTTCCGAGCTCTACACGGACATTTACCGCTAGTTCGCAGCAACTAGAAGAAACGCAGTGCGTAGGAAACAATAGCGCCCATGCCGATCGATGTGCTCATGCCCGCGCTTTCTCCCACCATGGAGAAGGGCAACCTCGCCAAGTGGCTCAAGAAAGAGGGCGACAGCGTCAAGTCGGGCGACATCATTGCCGAGATCGAGACCGACAAGGCGACCATGGAAGTGGAAGCCACCGACGAAGGCATCATGGGGAAAATTCTGGTGCCGGAAGGCACCGCCGATGTCGCCGTGAACACGCCGATCGCGGTGATCCTGTCGGACGGCGAGAGCAATTCCGACATCAAGGCGGCGAAGCCCAAGGCAAAAGCCGAAGCACCCGAGCAGAAGGAAAAGGCCGCAGAATCCGCAGCCCCTGCGAAAGCCGACAAGGCGCCCGCAGCCCCCGAAACCCAAGTCGCCGCCGACGCGAGCATCCCCGAAGGCACCGAGATGGTCTCCATGACCATGCGCGAAGCCTTGCGCGACGCCATGGCCGAGGAAATGCGCCGCGACGGCGACGTCTTCGTGATGGGTGAGGAGGTCGCGGAATATCAGGGCGCCTACAAGGTCACCCAAGGATTGCTACAGGAGTTTGGCCCCAAGCGCGTCATCGACACGCCGATCACCGAGCACGGCTTTGCCGGCCTTGGCGTCGGTGCGGCGCTGGCCGGTCTCAAGCCGGTCGTCGAGTTCATGACCTTCAACTTCGCCATGCAGGCGATGGACCAGATCATCAACTCCGCCGCCAAGACGCTTTATATGTCCGGCGGCCAGATGACCTGCTCGATCGTGTTCCGCGGGCCGAACGGCGCAGCGGCTCGTGTCGCCGCGCAGCACAGCCAGGATTACTCGGCCTGGTACTCGAGCGTGCCGGGCTTGAAGGTGGTCGCGCCGTCGAACGCCGCCGACGCCAAGGGCCTGTTGAAGGCCGCGATCCGCGATCCCAATCCGGTGATCTTTCTCGAAAACGAAATCCTCTACGGCCACTCGTCGCCGGTGCCCAAGCTCGACGACTATGTCGTGCCGATCGGCAAGGCCAAGATCGCGCGCGAAGGCAAGGACGTCACCATCGTCGCCTGGTCGATGGGCATGTCCTACGCGATGAAGGCGGCGGACGAACTCGCCAAAGAAGGCATCGAAGCCGAGGTCATCGACCTGCGCACGCTGCGGCCGATGGACACCGACACCATTCTTGAATCGGTGAAGAAGACCGGCCGCGCCGTCACCATCGAGGAAGGCTGGCAGCAGAACGGCGTCGGCGCCGAGATCGCCGCGCGCATCATGGAAAAGGCCTTCGATTATCTCGACGCGCCGGTGACGCGCGTCTCGGCCAAGGACGTGCCGATGCCGTACGCCGCCAATCTCGAGAAGCTCGCTTTGCCGTCGGTCGCCGACGTCGTCGAGGCCGTCAAAGCCGTCACCTACCGGTAAAACTGATGAGAATTAAACTCATAGCATTGCAACAATTAATCGGGGCCAGCGGATGGTGGTGTCAACACGCCGCGCCTGTGGTTGGTTTGAATTCGCGCTTTGAACCTATTGCCGCGTTCGGTGTGTTTGAATGGGAGCCAGCGGTTCGGGATGGCAAACATTACTCCAAATCCATGACCGTCGGTTTGACGCTTGACGACATCGATCATGTCACAACCGATTTGCTTCCCAACCAATCGGAATTCGATTCTGAAGCACTTCACCGGCCAATATTTCATGAGACTGATTTTGAAGTAGTCGGTGAAAGCTTAAAAGCTATCGCCAAGCCGCGGTGGAAATAACAACACATGCCCACCAACATCCTCATGCCCGCGCTGTCGCCCACCATGGAGAAGGG
>JANMSZ010000294.1:0-7263 GCA_031389925.1 Hyphomicrobiales bacterium
GCGCCGAAAAACCTGCCTTTGCCGCCGTACAAATTCGTATCCGACACCAAGATTCAGATCGGCTGAGCCGAAACGAGCGCATTCTAAGGTTCGACCATGAGCGGAAATTCGACCTACCAGCCGCAGAGCAAAGTTCTGCAATGGTTTGAGAAGCGGCTGCCGATCGGCGGGCTGATTCATTCCTCGTTCGTCGCCTACCCGACGCCACGGAATCTGAACTACTGGTGGACCTTCGGCGGCATTCTTTCGTTCATGCTCGGCGTTCAGATCATCACCGGCATCGTGCTGGCGATGCACTACACCCCGCATGCCGACCTCGCGTTCAAATCCGTCGAAGGCATCATGCGCGACGTGAATTACGGCTGGCTGTTGCGCTATCTGCACGCCACCGGCGCGTCGATGTTCTTCATCGCGGTCTACATCCACATCTTCCGCGGCATGTATTACGGCTCGTACAAGGAGCCGCGCGAGGTGCTGTGGATCCTCGGCGTCATCATCTACCTGCTGATGATGGCAACCGGCTTCCTCGGCTACACGCTGCCCTGGGGACAGATGAGCTTCTGGGGCGCGACCGTCATCACCAATTTCTTCTCCGCGTTCCCCGGCATCGGCGAGCCACTGGTCACATGGCTGTGGGGCGGCTACGGCGTCGGCAGCCCGACGCTCAACCGCTTCTTCTCGCTGCACTACCTGCTGCCCTTCGTGATCGCCGGCGTTGTCATCCTGCACGTCTGGGCGCTGCACGTGTCGGGCCAGAACAATCCGGCCGGCATCGAGCCGAAGTCGGACAAGGACACTGTGCCGTTCACGCCCTATGCGACGTCGAAAGACAGCTTCGCGATCGCGTGCTTCTGCATCTTCTTTGCGTGGTTCGTGTTCTACGTTCCGAACTATCTCGGGCATGCCGACAACTATGTTCCCGCCAATCCGGCGGTGACTCCCGCGCACATCGTGCCGGAGTGGTACTACCTGCCGTTCTACGCGATCCTGCGCGCCATCCCGAACAAGCTCCTGGGCGTGCTGGCACTGTTTGGTTCTATTGGTATCTTAGCCTTCCTACCGTGGCTCGACACCTCGCGCGTCAAGTCGGCGCGCTACCGGCCGCTGTACCGCCAGTTCTTCTGGCTGTTCTTTGCGGTCTGCATCGGGCTCGGCTGGCTCGGCGCCAAGCCGGCGGAGGGCATCTACGTCATCCTGGCGCGCATCCTGACGGCCTATTATTTCGCGCACTTCATCATCATCCTGCCGTTGCTCGGGATTTTCGAGAAGACCAAGCCGCTGCCGAATTCGATTTCGGACTCGGTGCTGGACTCGAAGGCGTAAGCGGGGAAATGGTCATGACGATGAAGCGGACAATTCTCGCCCTCACACTCGCAGCTTTCGCAGCGGCCGCGTCACCGGCGGTGGCGGAAGATGCGCACAGCACGCCGCAGCCGCCGAAGGTGAAATGGTCGTTCAGCGGCCCGTTCGGCAAATTCGATCAGGGTCAGCTCCAGCGCGGCTTCAAGATCTATCGCGAGGTCTGTGCCAACTGCCATGGAATGCAGATGGTGGCCTTCCGCAATCTCGCCGATGCCGGTGGCCCTGGTTTCTCGGAAGCGCAGGCCGCCGCCGTGGCGTCCGAGTACAAGATCAAGGATCTCGACGACAAGGGCGAACCGATCGAGCGCGCCGGCCGCGTGGCCGACTACTTCCCGTCGCCGTTCGCCAACGATCTGGCCGCCAAGGCCGCCAATGGCGGCACCGTGCCGCCGGATTTCTCGACGCTGGCCAAGGCGCGCACTTACGAGCGCGGCTTCCCCTGGTTCGTGTTCGACATGTTCACCCAGTATCAAGAGCAGGGGCCGGACTACATCGTGGCGCTGATGCAGGGTTACGTCGATCCGCCGAAAGACTTTAAGGTGCCGCCGGGCGGCTACTACAACAAGTATTTCCCCGGCCACAACATCGCGATGCCGCCGCCGCTCCAGGCGGGTCAGGTGACGTTCGACGACGGCGCACCGCAGACCCTCGATCAATACACCAAGGACGTCACGGCGTTCATGATGTGGGCCGCCGAGCCGCATATGGTGGCGCGCAAGCGCCTGGGTTTCCAGGTCATGATCTTCCTGATCGTGCTGGCGGGCCTGATGTACTTCACCAAGAAGAAGATCTGGTCGGCGGTGCACTGAGCCTGAACAAAATTTCTTGACGTCAGGGCCTCGTTTGGGGCCCTTTCGTTTTTGTAGGCCACTAACTGGGGCTGGTTATGACCAAGGCTGTGCTCGGTATCATTGGCGGCAGCGGCATTTACGACCTGCCGGGCCTGCAGAACGTGCGCGAAGAGCACGTCAAAAGCCCCTGGGGCGAGCCGTCCGGCGCGCTGCGTATCGGCGACATTGGCGGCCTGCCGGTGGTGTTCCTGCCGCGCCACGACAAGGGTCACCGGCTGTCGCCCTCCGACATCAACTATCGCGCCAATATCGACATCCTCAAGCGCGCCGGCGTCACCGATCTGGTGTCGCTGTCGGCCTGCGGCTCGTTCAAGGAAGACCTGCCGCCCGGCACCTTCGTGCTGGTCGATCAGTTCGTCGACCGCACCTACAGGCGCGAGAGTTCGTTTTTCGGCAAAGGCCTGGTGGCGCACGTCTCGATGGCGCATCCGGTGTCGCCGATTTTGCGCCGCCGCCTGCGCGACGCCGCGCGCGCCGAAGGCATCGAACCTAAATGGGGCGGCACTTACGTGTGCATGGAAGGCCCGCAATTCTCCACGCTGGCCGAGAGCATGACCTACAAGGAACTCGGCTATTCGGTGATCGGCATGACCAACATGCCCGAGGCCAAGCTCGCGCGCGAAGCCGAGATTTGTTACGCCACCGTTGCCATGGTGACCGATTTCGACTGCTGGCATCCCGACCACGACGCCGTCACCGTGCAGGACATCATCAAGGTGCTGCAGACCAACGCCGACCGCGCCAAGCGGCTGGTGGCGCGGCTGGCGGCCGATTTTTCGCGCGAGCACGAGGAGTGTCCCATTGGTTCGGATCGTGCGCTCGACACCGCGCTGATCACCGCACCGGAGGCACGCGATCCCGAACTGATCAAGAAGCTCGACGCGGTGGCGGGCCGGGTGCTGGGCCGCTAAAGTGGGTTCTTGAGCTTTTGAGGGCTTCAACAATCTTCCCGCGCGCGTTTTTCGCGGCCATCATGAGGGGACACAATGCCCGAAATCACCATCAATCTTGTCGCCGGCCGCAGCGACGAAACCAAGAAAGCGTTGATGTATGACATCACCCAGGCGGTGATGAAGAATTGCAACGTTCCTGCCGACGCCGTGGTCGTGCAGATCGTCGAGTGTCCGCCGAACGACAAGATGAAGGGCGGGCAGACCTTCGTGGAGCGCATGAAGAAATAGTGCCGCAGGAACAGCCTCGACGATGATCTGCGTAGCCGGCGCGCGTGAGCCGTGAGGCCCGGCGCGCGCCGGCGGTCAGTCGCCGTTAGTTACATCGGTTTCGCGTTCATCGCCGGGAGAATGGCGATGTCGCGGATGCCGCTGACGCCCTTGATCTGCACCGCCGGCGTCGCCTTGCCGGTGGCGAGATCGACGCTGTGCAGCCATTCGCCCGTCATCAGCCAGGCTTCGTTCTTGCCCTGGCCGTCGGACCAGATGTCGAACGATGCGCCCTTGGCGTCGATGCCGAGCTTGCCGACCGCGCTGAGCACGCCGTCATTCGGCGGCGCCTGCTTGAGCAGGCCGCCGATGGTGGCGTCGATGTCGTAAAGTGCGGTTTCTTTGGCGCCCTTGAATGAGTTGATGTAGGCGCCGGCGACGACATTCGGCTTTTCGCCTTTGTGCATGTCGGTTTCGGCGAACTTCAACTCGCCGTCGACCGTGACCTTGCCGTCGTCGACGTTGGCGCGCAGGTTCATGCCGTCGCTGCCGATCAGCCGTAGGCGGTCGGCGACCGGATTGAAGTCGATAGTGGCCGCGGCGTTGGCAGCCAGCGTCTTCTCCAGCTTAGACTTCATCGTCGCTTTGCCGGTCGCGGTGTCGATCGTATAGACGCCGCCGTCCGCGGCGACCGCATAGAGCATGCCGTCGGCGGGGCGGACATCGATGCCGACGACGCGGCCGCCGATGCCCTGGATATTCCAGGTCTTCGCGACCTTCTTGGCCGCGGTATCGACGATCGAAATGGTGTTGTCGCCCGACAATGCGGCGACCTCGGCAGCCTGCGCCGTCAATCCGCCCAGCAGGACCGCGGTGGACGCGGCGATCAAAGTCTTCAATTTCATGGCGCTCTCCCTTGTGTGTGCGTCGCCCCGGGTGAGGGACACGAGGGAGCTACGGGCGCGGATGCCGCCCGGATGCAGGGCCGGATGCGACAAAATCGCCTCGTTTGACCGCCCGCAGGCCGGCGGCCAAGATGGTGGCTTATGCGGCTGAGCGCGCTATAGATTTTGACGCCGAAAAACGGCAAGACCACCTCCAAGAAACTCTCCAAGGACAACCCAATGGCTACCCTCGACGACGACCTGCGCAACGCGATCCGCAACATCCCGGACTATCCCAAGCCGGGCATCATGTTCCGCGACATCACCACGCTCTTGGGCAATGCGCGCGCGTTCCGCCGCGCGGTCGACGAACTGGTGCAGCCCTGGGCCGGCATGAAGATCGACAAGGTCGCCGGCATGGAAGCGCGCGGCTTCATCCTCGGTGGCGCGGTGGCGCATCAGGTGTCGGCCGGCTTCATCCCGATCCGCAAGAAGGGCAAGCTGCCGCACAAGCGCGTCACCATCGCCTATTCGCTCGAGTACGGGCTCGACGAGATGGAGATGCACGAGGACGCCGTTTCAAAGGGCGAGCGCGTCATCCTGGTGGACGACCTGATCGCTACCGGCGGCACCGCGGAAGGCGCGGTGAAGCTGTTGCGGCAGATGGGGGCGGAAGTGCTCGCCGCCTGTTTCGTCATCGACCTGCCGGAACTCGGCGGCGCCGCCAAGCTGCGCGCGATGGACGTGCCGGTGCGGACTCTGATTTCGTTCGAGGGGCATTAGCGCGAAGCGCTACCGCTTCGGGCCCCACGGGCCCTGATCGGCAATCGGTGGCTCGCTCGGCAGGAACGGCTTGCCCGCCTGCGGCGCTCCGTCTTCAGGTGGTGTGCCGCCCCAAGGGCCGCTGGCCGCGGAACTGTCCTCCGGCGCGCTTTCGATCTGCGCCAGTTCGTCCCCGCCGGGCAGCGCCAAGGGGCCGGGATCGTGGCCGCCGGCAAACTTCACCAGCGCTTCGACGCGCTTGTCGACCGACGGATGGGTCGCAAAAATATCGGCAAAGCCCTCTCGCGGATTGTCGATGCACATTTCCATGACCGCGGAATTGGCGCGCGTCAGCTCGCCGCGGCCCTCGATCTTGCGCAGCGCCGAGATCATGGCGTCGGGATTTTTCGTCAGTTCGACCGAGCCAGAGTCGGCGAGATATTCGCGCTGCCGCGACAGCGCGAAACGAATGACGATCGACAATACCCAAGCGACGACAATGAGGACCAGCGCGATGACGATGGCGATGCCGGCACCGCCCTTCTTGTCGCTGCTGCTCGAGGAGCGGCGGCCGCCGTAAAAGGCGTTCTGGAAAAACATCCGGAACACCATTTCGCCGAAGAACGAGACCACGCCGGCGATCACCAGCGCGATCACCATCATGCGCACGTCGCCGTTGCGGATGTGGGTGAGTTCGTGGCCGAGCACGGCCTCGAGTTCCTGGTCGTTGAGCGCGTTCATCAGCCCGCGCGTCACGGTGATCGAGTATTGTTTCTGGTTGAGCCCGGTGGCGAAGGCGTTGAGTGCGTCGTCGTCGGCGATGCGCAGCTTCGGGGTTGGTATTCCACGGGAAATGCAGAGATTCTCCAGGAGGTTATAGAGACGCGGTTGCTCGGCGCGGCTGACTTCGCCCGAGCCGGTGGCCGCGTCGATCATGCGCTGATGGAATTTATAGGCGATCGCGACCCAGATCAGCGCGCCGAGGCTCGCCCACGGCAGAGCCATCAGGAAATCGTATCGCGCGGCGCGCAGCAGATAGTCGAGCGGCGCGTCGCCGTTCGAGAGTGCCTCGGCCAGCAGCGCGCCGGCAAACACCAGTACGTAAACCAGGAAGAACAGGCCCAGCAGCAGTACGACCGAGCGCCGCCTGTTCGACTGGATGTGGGTGTAGAGCCCGTAGGCGGCCATGCTCGGACCCTCGGCGAGGCGCGCTGCGCCTTAGAACTTCACGCTCGGCGCCTGTTCGAGTTGCGCGCGGTCGCCGCCGACGTCGAAGAAGGTGCGGTGGGCGAAACCGAAGATGCCGGCAAACAAGGCGGCCGGGAACTGCTCGATGCCGGTGTTATATTCCTGCACTGCGTTGTTGTAGAAACGGCGCGAGGCGGCGAGCTTGTTCTCGATGTCCGAGAGTTCGGCCTGCAATTGCTGGAAGTTGGCGTTGGCCTTGAGGTCCGGATAGGCCTCCGACAGCGCGAAGAGCTTGCCCAGCGCGCCGGTCAGCATGTTTTCGGCCTGCACCTTCTGCTCGACGCCGGGCGCCGCGACCGCGGTCTGGCGCGCCTGGATCACCGCTTCCAGGGTTCCACGCTCGTGGGTGGCGTACCCCTTCACCGTTTCCACCAGGTTCGGAATCAGGTCGTGGCGCTGCTTGAGCTGCACGTCGATGTCGGCGAAGGCCTGGTTGGTCCTCTGCCGCATGGCGACCAGGCCGTTGTAGATGCTGATTGCCCAGATCACGATCACGACGATGACGCCGAGAACGATCCAGCCGGTGGTGGACATTGAAGGGCTCCTGAAAAAAATGAGGAACTGAAGGACGCAGCCTAGCTGAGTGTCGCTCCGCCACGCAAAGGTTCAATCGCGGCCGAACGATACCATGGCACGTGGCGGCTGGGGTCGTAACGCCCTGAAAACAAGAAAAAAGGCCTCAAGTCCGAAGACTTGAGGCCCTGTCGCCAGACGGCTATTCGGGGGGTAAGGGGGGAGCCGCCCGACTGAAACAACGCCACATCAACGCCGCCCCCGGTGTTTGGTTCCTCGAATTCTGCCGATCACGGAGACGTTATCGCCGTTTCTTTCATGCGCCCGATTTCAAATGGAACGGGCGCCACCTGGGGCGCCCGTTCCGCATTTTGGACGATGAAGAATGGCTAGCTTGCCTTGCGGAAGCGCACGGCGGCTTCGAGATCGACCGAAACCAGTTGCGACACGCCGCGCTCGGCCATGGTGACGCCGTACAGCCGG
>JANMSZ010000328.1:0-4522 GCA_031389925.1 Hyphomicrobiales bacterium
CGCGCGCTATTCGGGCGAGTGGGTCGTCGCCGTCGTCGCCGACAGCCGCGCCCAGGCCGAGGACGCCGCCGAAGAGGTCGTGGTCGACTACGAGCCGCTGCCCTTCGTGCTCGATGCCGAACAGGCTTTGGCGTCCAACGACATTCTGGTGCACCAGGCGCACGGCTCCAACGTGCTGCTCGACAAGACCTTCACCTGGGGCGAGGTCGACAAGGATTTCGCCGCCTCCCCGCGCAAGCTGAAGCTGCGGGTGAAATGGGGCCGCTCGTCGACCGTGCCGATCGAAACCTTCGGCGTCACCGCAAGCTGGGATCCGTGGCGCGACATCCTCGACGTCCACGCCTCGATCCAGATGCCGCGCTTCAACGACCAGATCGGCATGGCGCTGAAAATCCCCGGCACTTCGGTGCGCGTGCATCACGACGTCGATGTCGGCGGCAGCTACGGCGTCAAGCGCGGCATCAAACACACCATTTTGTGCGGCTACCTGTCGCGGCGGTTGGGATTTCCGATCCGCCTGATCGAAGACCGGCTGGAGAACATGCGCGGCGGCGACGCGCATGGGCCGGAGCGGCTGTTCGACGTGGAAGTCGCCTTCGACGACAACGGCATCGTGCGCTCGATGAAAATGCGCGCGTTGGAGAATGTCGGCGCCTACGCGGGCCGCTCGCCGTTCCAGCTCGGCAAGCCGGTCGGGGCCATCGTCGGGCCGTATAAAATTCAGAGCGTGCAATATCGCGCCATCGCCGTGGTCACCAACAAGACCACGCAGGACGCGGTGCGCGGCTTCGGCCAAGCGCCGACCAACGTCGCGATCGAGCGCACCATGGACGAAGTCGCCAATGCGCTCGGCCTCGACCGGATCGAAATCCGCCGCCGCAACATGATCCGGCACGAGGATTTCCCCTACACCATCCCGAGCGGCACGACGTATGACAGCGGCGACTATCACGCGCTGATAGACAAAGTGCTGGCGCATACCAACTACGAGGGCCTGAAAGCCGAACGCGACGCTTTGCGCGCGCAAGGTAGGCTCGCCGGCATCGGCATCGCCGCGTGTCTCGAGCCGTCCGGCGGCAATGCCACCTTCGAGGCGCTGCTCAATCCCAAGGTCCAGACCTCGACCTATATGGATTCCTGCCGCATCAATGTCGACGGCCTCGGCGCCATCACCGCGATGATGCACACTACCTCCTCCGGCCAGGGCCATGAGACGCTGGTCGGCACCGCCATCGGCGAGGTGTTGCAGATCGATCCGGAAATGATCCGCGTGACGCGTCCGGATTCGCTCAACTCGTTGCCCAGCGGCACGCCGGTCGGCAGCCGCATGGCGATCATGCTCGGCGGCGCGGCATTCCATGCCGCGACTAAGCTCAAGACCAAGCTGACGACGATCGCGGCGCACGACCTCGGCATTCCGCTGGAGCGCGCGGTCTACGACCAGGGCGAAGTCTACGACAAGAACAAGCCCGAGCATCGCCGCAGTTGGCTCGAACTCGTGCAGATCGCCTGGCGCAGCTACCACCGCATGCCGCCGGACATGGAGCCGGGCCTTGGCACCAGTCACGTCATGCAGGTGCCGACCGGCGGCACGCCGCCGACGGCGGACGGCAAGGTGCAGATGTATCCTTGCACCTCGTTCGAATTTCATCTCATCCTGGTCAGCATCGATCCCGTGATCGGCCGGCCGGAGATCGTGAAGTACCGCATCGGCCACGACTGCGGCACCGTGATCAATCCGAAGATCGTGCGCGGCATGACCATGGGCGGCATCGCTCACGGCATCGGCGCGGCGCTGTACGAAGAATTCGCCTATAACGACGACGGCCAGTTGATCGCGCAGACTTTCATGGACTATCTGCTGCCGTCATCGCATGAAGTGCCGGACGTCGAGGTCATCCATCAGGAGACCCCGTCGCCGCATACCGTATTCGGACAGAAGGGCTCGGGCGAAAGCGGGTATCTCGGCGCGCCGGCGGCGGTGGCCAACGCCATCAACGACGCGTTAAAACCCCTCGGCATTTCGACCAACTCGCTGCCCATCAAAGTTTCGAAGCTGGGCGACATGATCGCCGCGGCGCAAGAAAAAGCACAAGAAAAGAAGAGCAAAGGAAATTAGATGATCGTCGACTGTCATGCCCATCTGGTGCCGCCCGATCTCTTGACCGCGATCCGCAAGGACGCGGCGAAGTTTCCCGGCATCAAGCAGACCGAGACCGACCACGGCGTCGCGCTGTCCTTTGCCGGGGCTAAGCCGATCCGGCCGGTGTCGAAGCCGCTGTCGGATATTCCGGGCCGCCTCGCCTGGATGGACAAGAACGGCATCGACAAGCAGATCACCGGCAGCTGGGTCGATATGTTCGGCTATGACCTGCCCGGCGCGGAAGGCGAAGCCTGGGCGAGCCTGACCAATGACGTGTTGATGGCCGCCGCCAAGGCGCAGCCGCGCTTTGTGCCGCTGGCCACCGTGCCGCTCGGCGACGGCGCGCGCGCCGCCACGGTGCTGAAGGCGGCGATGAAGGCGGGCTTTCCCGGCGCGATGATCGGCACGCTGCCGCGCGGCGTCGGCTCTGTGCTCGATGCCGCCGACCTCGACGCGTTTTGGCAGGCCGCCGACGAGACCGGCGCCTTTATCCATATTCATCCGAGCTTCGATGCCGGCGACGTGCGCGTCAACGATTTCGGCCTGGCCAACGGGCTGGGCCGCGTCACCGACGCGGTGATCGCGATCGCGCGTCTGATCTCGGCCGGCCACGTCGCCAAGTACAAGAACGTGAAATTCTTCGCGCCGATCGGCGGCGCCGCTCTGCCCTTCGTCCTGGGCCGCCTCAAGAAGAACCACTCGATCACGCCCGGCATCGGCGATCCGGTCGCCGGCGTCGCGGCGCTCTATACCGACACCATCCTGCACGACGTCCGCATCCTGAAGTTCGTCATCGAGATGCTGGGGACGGATAGACTGATGATGGGCTCCGACATGCCGTTCCCGATCGGCGATCACGAGCCGACCAAGATCGTCGCCGCGGCTGGCTTGAGTGCGGCGCAGACGGCGTCGATCAATGGCGGATTGGCGCAAAAGCTGCTTAATATTCAATGACAAGAGGCGAAAACGTCCGGAAACTGAACAGACAAAGGAGGATTCAAATGACCAAAAACTTCATGCTCTCGGCGTTTACCGCCACCACGCTCTCCTTCGCCACCCTGCTCGCGCCCGCTCCAGCCTTAGCGCAGGCGCCTACCAAACTTACGATCGTGACCTTCAGCTTTCCTTCGCTCGGCGCCTTCATGCCGCCGGTGATCAAAGGCAAAAAGCTCGATATCGCCAACGGTCTCGACATCGAATTCGCCGAGCGCACGCCGGACGCCTATACGACCCAGTTCAACTCCGGCGAGTTCAAGCTCGGCGGCAGCGCCTCGCTGCTCACCGTCGGCCTTGCCGACGCGCGCGGCGTGAAGGTGAAATATCTGTTCAATCTGTTCGATTTCTGGGGCGCGGTGGTGACGTCACGGCCGGCGGTCCAGACCATCAAGGATCTGGAAGGCAAACAGCTCGCCGCCGCGCGCTCGACCACCAACTACGTGATGTTCGAGTTTTTTGCCAAGAAACTGGGCGTCGACCTCGCCAAGCTGGAGGTCGTCAATACGGCGCCGCCGGGACTGGTCGGCTTTGCGATCGCCGACCGTGCCGACGCCGTGCAGGTGTGGGAACCGGCCTATACGCTGCTCAAGACGAAGAAGCCGGACATCCGCACGCTCGACCTCTCCATTACCAAGATCTGGCGGGACTTTGCCGGCGGCGATCGCATCCCCTATCTCGGCGTCGCCGCGCATAGCGACTGGATCGAAGCCAACCCGACGCTGATCCCGAAGCTGTATGCCGCCTACAAGCAAGCAGGCGAGTTCATCCAGAAAAATCCGGAAGAAGCCGCGGCGCTGATCGCGCCCAAATCGACCCCGGAGGACCGCGCCGCGCTTGTCGCGCTCATCAAGGCCAACGACCGGCTCGGCATGGCCGTGGCGCCGGCGGGTGACCTGGTTAAGCAGATCGACGCGGTCTACAAAGCCGGCATCGACGTCGGCTACTTCAAGTCGCAGCCGTCCGCCGACACGATCTACACAAAGTCAATGCAATGATGGACTCGGCCCCTATGCGGGTTCTGCAAGCCGTCGCCGGCATGTTGGTGCTGGCGGCGGCGTGGCAGATTCTGTCAATGATTTTTCCGCCGTTCCTGTTTCCGCCGGTGCCGGAGGTGATAACCCGCACCATCGAAGTCCTGATCACCGGCTCCCTGCTGGCCGATGTGCTGATAACTGCCGCGCGCATCTTCGCCGGGCTGCTCGGCTCCTTCATCCTCGGCGGCATGCTGGCCGTCATCCTCGCCCGATCTAAAACCGCGGAGAACTTCCTTGGGCCGGTGCTCACATTCTTTCAGGGCATTCCGGCGCTGTCCTGGGTTGTGTTCGCGATCATCTGGTTTCACGGCACCGAATTTCGCATCTTCTTCATCATGGTGCTGACCAC
>JANMSZ010000387.1:0-2091 GCA_031389925.1 Hyphomicrobiales bacterium
TTCGCTGCGACGGCGTGGCCGCCTTTCAAATCGATCCTCGCGGCTGTCATCGGCGGCCTGCTGTGCGGGTGGGGCGCGCGCATCGGCTTTGGCTGCAACATCGGGGCCTTCATCGGCGGCGTCGCCTCCGGCTCGCTGCACGGCTGGATCTGGTTCGCCGCGTGCTTGCCCGGCTGCCTGATCGGAATCCGCTTGCGGCCGCTGTTCGGCCTGTCGAGGGAATAGGCCCGTGAGAAAGACCTACATCATCGTCGTGCTGCTAGCCTTCGTCGCCATCGTCGGCAGTCACCTGACCAGTCCGTCGACCGGCCGCGCGGTGTCGCCGGAAGATTTCGCCGGCGCCTGCGCGCCCTGCGGCGCGCCCTGTCCGTCGAAGAAATAATCAGGCCGTATTCAAAAACGCTTCGACCGCGGCGCGCGTCGGCGAGCCGGCGGTGCCGCCGAACTTGGTGCATTTGAGCGCGGCAGTGGCGCTGGCAAAGCGCATGGCGGCGAGCACCTCATGGCCTTCGGCCAACGCCAGCACGAAAGCGCCGTGGAACGCGTCGCCCGCGCCGAGCGAGTCGACAACTTTCACCTTGAACGCTGGCATGTGCTTCACCTCGCCGCCGTCGAGCCAATAGATGCCGTTCGGCCCGTCGGTGATGGCGACGAAGCCCGGCACATGCCTGGCGAGCACTTTCAGCCCCGCGCCATAATCCGCGGTGCCGGTGGTGCCTTTGATCGCTTCGGCGGAGGCCACCACATGCGTGCCGAGCGCGAGCAGCGGATCGTCCGGCGTGGTGGCCTGGTCGAGATCGACCACGATCGGAATCTTGCGCGCCGACGCCGTGCGGCACACCGCCAGCACGAATTCCGGAAAACGATTGTCGACCGACACCGCGTCGGCGTCCGCCACCAGCGCGGTGGCGTCCGCCGGCAGCACGTTGCCCAGTTTGACGCCGCGCCGCGTGGCGATGGTCTTCTCGCCCTCGGCATCGAGCAGGATCAGCGACACCGACGCGGTGCCGCCGTCGACGCGCACCGCGCCGCTGCAATCGATGCCCTCGGCCTTGAGGTCGGTGAGAATGCGGACACTGACGGCGTCGTTGTCGCCGCCGAGCGGTCCGGCAAACGCGATGCGCCCACCGAGACGCGCGATGGCGACCGCCTGATTGGCGGCGCAGCCGCCGCCGATAGTCATGAATTCGGAGGCCACGACTTTGGTGCCGGGCGCGGGAAAATTCTCCACCTTCATGATGATGTCCTGCACCGCGATACCGGCGCAGAGAATTTTCGGCGGATTAGCCAAAGCGAACTTCGTCCTCTACCCAGGCGCGGATGATATGGTGCGCGATCGCCACCGGCGGCGGCGTCGTCAGGCCATCCGGATGCTTGCGCATCAGCATGGTGACGATCTCATCCTTGCTAAACCACCGGGCGTCTTCCAGTTCCTCGCGATCGATGATTATTTCGCGGCTCAGCGCCTCGGCGTGGCAGCCGATCATCAGCGACGACGGAAACGGCCAGGGCTGCGAGCGGTAATAATTGACGCGGCCGCAGACGATGCCGGCTTCCTCGCGGGTCTCGCGGTGCACGGCGTCCTCGAAGGATTCGCCGGGCTCGATGAAACCGGCGAGGCACGACCACATCGTCGTGGCGAAACGCGGGGACCGGCCGAGCAGGCAGTTGTCGCCGTCGATGATCAGCATGATCACCACCGGATCGGTGCGCGGAAAATGCTGCGTCTTGCAGTTGGCGCAATCGCGCCGCCAGCCGCCGTCGACGGCTTGCGTCGGCGCGCCGCAATTCGGGCAGAAGCGGTGCTTGGCGTGCCAGCTCAGCACCGCCTTGGCTTCGGCAATCGGCGGCAGATGTTCTGCATCGACCAGGCCCTGCACGGCGATCGAGCGCAAATCGGTGACCAGCAGATCGTCGCGCGTCTTGAGGGCTTCCGCGGCCTCGGGCGCGATGCCGAAACCGAAGCGTCCGGCTTCGTCTTCGTGACCGAGGAACACGGTTTCGGCCGGCGGCGCCAGCGCGCGCGCTTCATCCAGCGAGAACAGCGGATTGTTGAGCGGCGCGCCTTTTTTGGCGACGATCATCTCGCCG
>JANMSZ010000388.1:0-2820 GCA_031389925.1 Hyphomicrobiales bacterium
AAGGCGCCCAGCACCGCGCCGGTCAAGGTGCCGCGGCCGCCGACGGCGACCCAGATCACCGCTTCAATGGAGTTTGCCGGCGCGAACTCGCCCGGATTGATGATGCCGACCTGCGGCACGTAGAGCGCGCCGGCGATGCCGGCCATGCAGGCCGACAGCGTGAACACGAACAGCTTGTAGGCTTCGACGCGATAGCCGAGGAAGCGCGTGCGCGATTCAGCGTCGCGGATCGCCACCAGCACCATGCCGAATTTCGACGTGACGATGGCGCGGCAGACCAGGA
The DNA here is from genome assembly GCA_031389925.1 of Hyphomicrobiales bacterium. Taxonomy (GTDB): domain Bacteria; phylum Pseudomonadota; class Alphaproteobacteria; order Rhizobiales; family Xanthobacteraceae; genus Pseudolabrys. The sequence continues at coordinate 284 of JANMSZ010000388.1, forward strand.
AGCACAGCGCCAGCATCAGGCAGGAAATCACCAGCAGCGCATTGCGCGTGCCTTCGGCCTGCACGTTGAAGCCGAGGATGTCCTTGAAATCGGTCAGGCCGTTATTGCCGCCGAAGCCGAAATTGTTGCGGAAGAAGGCGAGCAGCAGCGCGTAGGTCATCGCCTGCGTGATGATCGAGAGATACACGCCGGTGACGCGGCTGCGGAACGCGAACCAGCCGAACACGAAGGCCAACAGGCCCGGCACCAGCAGCACCATCAGCGCCGCATAGGCGAAATAATTGAAGCCGTACCAGAAGATCGGCAGTTCCGAATAGTTCAGGAACACCATGAAGTCCGGCAGGATCGGATTGGCGTAAACCCCACGGTCGCCGATCTGGCGCATCAGATACATGCCCATGGCGTAGCCGCCGAGCGCGAAGAAAGCGCCGTGGCCGAGCGACAGGATGCCGACATAGCCCCAGATCAGGTCGATCGATAGCGCCAGCAACCCGTAGCAGACGTACTTGCCAAACAGCGAGACGAAATAGGTCGAGACGTGCAGCGTCGAGCCGTCTGGCATCAGCAGATTGAGCACAGGAACGGTGATGGCGAAGGCCGCGAGCAGCACCAGGAACAGCGTCGAGCCGCGGTCGAGCAATCGAATGAGCGGATGCGACTTCATGCTTCAATCGCCCTGCCCTTGAGCGCAAACATGCCACGCGGCCGTTTCTGGATGAACAGAATGATGAACACCAGGATGGCGATCTTGGCGAGCACCGCGCCGGCAAAGGGCTCGAGGAATTTATTGGCGATGCCGAGCGTCAGCGCGCCGACCAGCGTACCCCACAGATTTCCGACACCGCCGAACACCACGACCATGAAGCTGTCGATGATGTAGCCTTGCCCCAGGTTCGGGCTGACATTGTCGATCTGCGACAGCGCCACGCCGGCGATGCCGGCAATGCCCGAGCCAAGCCCGAAGGTCAGCGCGTCGATGCGCGACGTGCGGATGCCAACCGCGGCGGCCATCGAGCGGTTCTGGGTCACCGCGCGCATTTCCAAGCCCAGCCGCGTAAAGCGCAGCATGCCGAGCAAGGCGACAAAGACCAGGCCGGTAAAGACGATGATCCAGAGCCGGTTATAGGTGATCAGGATGCCACCGAGATCGAAAGCGCCCGACATCCACGACGGATTGCCGACTTCCTTATTGGTCGGGCCGAAAGTGCCGCGCACCGCCTGCATCAGCACCAGCGAGATGCCCCAGGTGGCGAGTAGCGTTTCAAGCGGCCGTCCGTACAGGAAGCGGATGACCGTGCGCTCGATGATGATGCCGACGATGGCTGCGACCAGGAAGGCCAGCGGCAGCGCGAATGCGAGCGAGTAATCGAACAGGCCGGGATAGCTGGTGCGAATGATGTCCTGCACGACATAGGTCGTGTAGGCCCCCAACATGACCATTTCGCCATGCGCCATGTTGATGACGCCCATGACGCCGAAAGTGATGGCGAGACCAATCGCGGCGAGCAGCAGCACCGACCCGAGCGACAGGCCGTACCAGGCATTCTGCACGGTGTTCCAGAGCGCCAGGTTGCGTTCAACGGTCTTGATCGCGCCATTGGCGGCGGCGCGCACGTCCGCCGGCAGATCGGCCGGCAGGCCCTGCAGCAGCGCCAGTGAATCCTGATCGCCGCGGGCGCGAATGAACTCGATGGCGGCGATCCTGTCGGGCGCCGATGTATCGTCGGCGGCGAGCAGGATGGCGGCACGGGCTTCGTTGAGGACTTTCTTGACGCGCGCGACCTCCCCGGAGACGAGCGCCATATCGACCGCCGGCAACACGGCGGCGTCGCGTGACTTGAATACCCGTTGTGCCGACTCGTAACGCTTGTTGGCATCGGGCGCCATCAAGGTCAGCGCACCGTTGGCGGCGTCGATCACGCCGCGCAGCCGATTGTTGACGCGCACGGTGTCGAGATCGTCCGGCGGCGTGCCTTCAAACGGCTTGCCGGTCTCCGCGTCGATCAATTTGTCGTCGGCGGTCTTGATGAAGACCTTCTTGTCCTTGGTGCTGTATTGCAGCCGGCCTTCCTGCAGCGCCTGAATCAGCGGCGCGGCAAGAGGATTACCGCTGGTCGCAACCGCGGTGGTGGCTTCGGCAGTGTCGGCGAAATCGTCGGTGGTGAATTTCTCGAGCGCATCTTCGTAGGGGCCGGCCTGGGCAAAGCCCGCGGCGGCTACGAGCAAACCGACGGCGAATACGAGCGCCAGGATGCGATCGCAGAATTTACCCATTGCACTTCAATCCCGGCAGCGTTCGATTTTAGGAAGGTGGAGGCGGCGGTTAGGCCGCCTCCGTTCGTCAATGTCGTGAAGCGTGACGGGATCAGGAAGCAGCGCCGCCGCACTTCTTGGTGACGGTGTTGTAGTTGCCGCACTTCAACTCGACGTGGTGTGGAAGACCAAGGGCCTGGTCCCCGGCGATGCCTGGACCGACTTCCTGCCCGGCTCGAAGGACCTCGATTCCGATTGGGTCAAGCTGAAGTGCGGCAACTACA
>JANMSZ010000428.1:0-1688 GCA_031389925.1 Hyphomicrobiales bacterium
TTCCGGAAAATTGCGGCTGCGGCAATACTCATTCTGTGTGCGGCAGCGATCGACGCAGAAGCGCAGCAACCGACTTCATCGGATTTCAATGTTGTCACGCTTGGCACGGGAAGCCCGCCGCCCGTTTTGCGCCGCTTCGGACCCGCTACTCTCGTTCGTGCCGGCGGCCAGACGCTTTTGTTCGACGCGGGCCGCGGCGCGACGCAGCGCCTTGGTCAAGTCAATGTTCGCCTCGGCAGCATCGATGCGCTGTTCATTACGCATCTGCACTCCGACCACATTGTCGGTATCCCCGATCTTTGGCTGACCGGTTGGTTGCCCGCTGCCTATGCGCAACGTCAGACCCCGTTTCGCGTCTGGGGACCGGAAGGGACCAAGGGCTTGATGGCGGGCCTTGAGCAGGCTTATGCGTGGGACATCCAAGCAAGAATTGCGGATCAGAAACTGCCGCAGGCCGGTGTGGCAATCGAGGCAACGGAGATTCGCGAGGGTGTTGTTTACGAAAAAAATGGTGTGAAGGTGACTGCTTTCGAAGTCGATCACGGCCCGCTGCTCAAACCTGCCTTTGGATATCGTGTCGATTATGACGGCCGCTCAGTCGCCATTTCGGGCGATACCAAGTTCTCCGAGAACCTGATCAAATTCGTCAGCGGCGTCGATCTGTTGATCCATCAAGTTGCCATGGCAAAGGAGGAACTGCTTCAAGCTTCTCCCTTCGTCAGACTTATCCTCGACCATCATACCAAGCCCGACGAAGCCGGCGTTGTCTTTACCCGCAGCAAGCCGAAGCTTGCCGTCTATTATCACTTGGTGCTTCTAGGCAATCCGAATTTCCCGGCGCCGACCGAAGACGACGTCGTTCAAAAGACGCGCACGACATATTCAGGTCCGCTCGTCGTCAGTGAAGACCTGATGACCTTCAATATCGAAAAGACAGGCGTGTCGATTATTCCACCGAGGCAGTGATAACAATGCCGGCGCTCAACAAACTCATCGCCGACAAGGTCGCAGGCGCGCGCTATATCGAATTGCCCGGCTGCGGCCATTGTCCGCCGCTGGAGCAGCCGCAGGCGTTCTTGCGGCGATCAAGAGTTTCGTCGGGCTGTAGCTAACCCAGCGCCTTCATCACCGCTTTCGAAATCGCCGCGGTGCCATCCTTGCCGCCATATTCCATCGGTTTGATGCCGGAGGCGTAAGCCGCATCCACCGCGCGCTCGATGCGCTGCGCGGCGTCCGCCGCGGGTGGGTGGTCGTGCTTGTCGGCCAGCCAGTCGAGCATCATCGCCGCGGACAAAATCATCGCGGTCGGATTGGCTTGCGCCTTCCCCATGATGTCGGGCGCGGTGCCGTGACACGGCTGGAACACCGCGTGCTTGTCGCCGATGTCCGCCGACGGCGCGATGCCGAGCCCGCCGATCAATCCGGCGGCGAGATCGGAGAGAATGTCGCCGAACATGTTTTCCATCACCATGACGTCGAAGTCCCATGGCTTCTTGACCATCATCGCCGCGCAGGCATCGACATAGAGCATGTCGGTTTTTACATCGGGGAATTTCGGCTTGCGCTCGTTGAAGATGTCGCGCTGCCAGTTGAAAGCCTTGAACACATTGGCCTTGTCGACCAGCGTCAGGCGGCCGGGCTTGCCGCGCTTCTTGCGCCGCTCGGCCAGCTTGAGCGAGAAGTCGAAC
>JANMSZ010000449.1:0-2131 GCA_031389925.1 Hyphomicrobiales bacterium
GTTCGCTCGGCACCCTCTCCCGCAAGGGGAGAGGGAAGAAAGAACCTACCCCCGCAACACGCCGCCGGTCTTTTTGCTGACCTCAGCCACGATGCGTTGGCCGAGCGCGTCGATCTCGGCATCCGTCATGGTTTTTCCGCGCGGCTGGATCGTCACGGCGATGGCGATCGACTTCTTGCCCGGTTCGATGCCGGTGCCTTCGTAGACGTCGAATACGGTCACGCCCACGATCAGTTTCTTGTCGACGCTCTGCGCCGCGCGCACGATGTCGGCGGCCTTCACCTTCGCATCGACGACAAACGCGAAATCGCGCTCGACCGGCTGGAACGTCGACAGTTCCAGCATGGCTTTGGCGCGTGTCGCCTTGGCCTTCGGCGCCGGGATATTCTCTAGGATCACTTCGAAGGCGACCAGCGGGCCTTCGGCCTTCAGCGCGGCCAGCACGCGCGGGTGCAACTCGCCGAAATGGCCAAGAATATTCTGCGGACCGATCTGGATGGTGCCGCTGCGGCCGGGATGAAACCAGGCCGGTCCGCCGGGCACGACTTGCAGCGCCTGCATCGGGCTGCCTGCCGCCGCCAGCACCGCGAAAGCGTCGGCCTTGGCGTCGAATACGTCGACCGGCTCGGCCTTGCTCGACCAATGACGGCCGATACCCGTGCCCTTGGCCAGCGCGCGGCGCAGGCCGCTGGCGGCGGTGAACTGGTCCTCGGGTCTGTCGCCTTTGAAAATCTGGCCGACCTCGAACAGCGCCACGTCGGCGGTGCCGCGGTCGGCGTTGCGCTGCGCCGACATGACGAGGCCTGGAATCAGGCTCGGGCGCATGTCGGAAAGCTCAGCCGCGATTGGATTGGCCAGCGCCAGCTCAGGCTTGCCGCCGCCGAACAGCTCCGCCTCGCGCTTGGACACGAACGACCAGGTGATGGCTTCGGTCATGCCGCGCGCGGCGAGCGCGCGCTTGGCCTTGCGGGTGCGGTTCTGGATCGCGGTCAGGACAGGTTTGCGGGCATCGTCGCCGCGCGGGAAGGGTGTCGACGGCACCTGATCGACACCGACGATGCGCACCAGTTCCTCGACGATATCGGCGCGGCCATGCACATCCGGCCGCCATGACGGCGCCGCGACCTTGACGCGGTCGCCCTGGCCGGCGGCGAAGAAGCCGAGCTTCTCCAGCGTGCGGCGCACTTGCGTCAGCGACAGCTTGAGGCCGGCCAGCCGTGTCACTTCGCTCAGCGGGAAGTCGATGATGACTTCCTTCGGCGTCGGATCGCCGGCGACGACAACTTCGGAAGGCTCGCCGCCGCACAGGTCGAGCACCATCTGTGTCGCCAGTTCGAGACCGGGCAGCATGAAGTTAGGATCGACGCCGCGCTCGAAGCGATAGCGCGCGTCTGAATTGATGCCGAGCTTGCGGCCGGTCTGCGCGATGTTGAGTACGTCCCACAGCGCGGATTCGATCAGCACGTTGGTGGTGGTCTCGGAGCAGCCGCTCTCTTCGCCGCCCATGATGCCGGCGAGCGACTCGACGCCTTTTTCATCGGCGATCACGCAGGTGGCGGCGTCGAGCTCGTAAGTCTTGCCGTCGAGCGCCAGAAGTTTCTCGCCGTTGTTGGCGCGGCGCACCGTGAGATGGCCGTGCACCTTGTCGGCGTCGAACACATGCAGCGGACGGCCGCGGTCGAAGGTGATGAAGTTGGTGATGTCGACCAGCGCGTTGATCGGACGCAGGCCGATCGCGGTGAGCTTCATCTGCAGCCAGTCCGGCGACGGGCCGTTCTTGACGCCGCGCACCAGCCGTAGGCCAAACGCGGGGCACAGCGGGTGCGTCGCGCCGAAATCGAGCGTCACTTTCACCGGGCAGGGGAAGGTGCCCTTCACCGGTTTCGGCGCGTTTTCCTTGTAATCGCCGATGAGCGTCGCGCCGAGGTCGCGGGCGATGCCGTTGACGCCGGTGCAATCGGAGCGGTTCGGCGTGAGGTTGATCTCGATGACCGGCTCGTTGAGGCCGAGCACTTCGGCGAACGGCTTGCCGACTTCCGCATCGGCGGGCATTTCGATGATGCCGTCGCTATCGTCGGAAAATCCGATCTCGGCGCCGGAGATCAGCATGCCGAAGCTTTCGACGTCGCGG
>JANMSZ010000468.1:0-2865 GCA_031389925.1 Hyphomicrobiales bacterium
CCGGCCGCGACGCGGTGGTGGACGTGATCGAAGCGGCGAAGCCGCTCGCCGCCATGTTGTGGACGCGCGAGACCGAAGGTCACTCGTTCGATACGCCAGAACGGCGCGCCGCGCTCGAGGCGCGCATCAACGAAGTCACCACCGGCATCGCCGACGAGTCGGTGCGCAAATATTATCGGCAGGATTTCCAGGAACGGCTGCGGGCGTTCTTTGCCCCCGCGCAAAGTGCGCGCGGCAATTTCCAGCAACGCGGGCAAGGGCAAGGTGGCGGATTTGGTCAGCCGAGCTGGCGCGAGCGGCAGCAAGCCGGCATCCGCTTCGGTAGCAACGGCGGCTTCGGCTTAAAGCGTCCCGAAATCGGTTCCCGCAACACGCCCTATGTCGTCGTCAGCCAGCAGATGGCGTCGAGCCCGCTGCATCGCGGCGCCCGCACCGCGGTGCCGCTACGCGAGGCCTTGATCCTGCAAGCCGCGCTCAACCATCCCTGGCTGCTGCACGACCATATGGAGGAACTGGCTTCGCTCGAGTTCCGTTATCCCGACGCCGAGCGGCTCAAGGCCGCCTTGATCGACATCGCCGCCCACGCCGCGGCGGCCGATTCGGAGGCTATTCGCGAGGAACTCAGCGCCCGCGACCTCACCGACGTGACGAAACGCATCGAAGCGGCCATCACCACCGCCTCGGTGTGGGGGGCGCGGGCGGATGCGGCGCCGGAGGACGTTTTGGTGACCTGGCAGCAGCTCGTTGCCTTGCATCGCCAGTGGCATTCCCTAACTAAGGAGCTCAAGGACGCAGAACAGGCACTCGGCCAAGACTCGAGCGAAGCCAACTATTTACGGCTGCGCGACGTCAAAGCCCGCCTCGAACGGGTGGACGGCACCGAGGCCCTGATCGAGGGTTTTGGGGCCTCTTCCGGGCGGGGTGCACGCAGTCTTTAGAGAATGCCTAAACAGGCTTGACTCTATGGCGTCTAAGACGGCACGGAATTACCGGACCGGCGGGGAATATTGGGTCGTTCCCGGCGGTATTTCTCAGGGTTAATCGGAGCTTAAGCGGGTTCCGACGACACTGGTGACCTGATTCGAGGGCTACGCCATGCCGGCGCGGCCCTTTTTGGCCATGGGCCAGGGCTCTTTTGGGGCTTTGGGCCTATTGGCTGGGTAAAGCGTTGGACTAAGGGACCGCGGCACCGCGGATCAGCGAGATGGCCAAAAAGGTCCAAGAGTCGAAGTCCCAAGAAAAGTCCCAGGAGAAGTCGATGGCGGCGAAGGCAATGGCGGCGAAGGTAATGGCGACCAAGGCAAAGGTACTGCAGGGCAAAGACGAAGCCCCGGAGAAGGATGCCGAAAACGCGCCCGATCAGCCGTTGCCGTTGCTCGACCTCTCGGATGCCGCCGTCAAGAAAATGATCAAGGCCGCCAAGAAACGCGGCTACGTCACCCATGACCAGATCAACGCCGTGCTGCCGTCCGAGGAAGTGACCTCCGACCAGATCGAAGACGTCTTCGCCATGATCAGCGAGATGGGCATCAACGTCGTCGAGAACGAGGACGCCGACTCGGAAGACGGCGAGGCCGAGAAGGCCACCGACGCCGACGACGATGACGATGATGACGACACCGGCCGCGAGGTCGTCGAGACCAAGCAGAAGGCGCTCGCCACCACCGAGAAGAAAGAGCCGTCCGAACGCACCGACGATCCAGTGAGGATGTACCTCAGGGAAATGGGCTCGGTCGAGCTGTTGTCGCGCGAAGGCGAAATCGCCATCGCCAAGCGCATCGAGGCCGGCCGCGAGGCGATGATCGCAGGCCTCTGCGAAAGCCCGCTGACGTTCCAGGCCGTCATCATCTGGCGCGACGAACTCAACGAAGGCAAAGTTTTCCTGCGCGACATCATCGACCTCGAGGCGACTTACGCCGGTCCCGATGCCAAGCAGATGCAGACGCCGGTGATCATCGGTCCCGATGGCAAACCTGTGCCGCAGGCTGTCGGCACGCCGGTGCCAGGCGCGCCGCATTTGCAGGTCGTGCAACCCACTGCTGCGCCCACAGCGCCGCCGCAGGCGACGCCCTTCAAGGCGCCGGGCGATGCCGCCGAAGGCGAAGAGGCGAAGGATCCCGCCGCCGAAGGCGACTACGACGAAGACGATATGGAGAATTCGCTGTCGCTCGCCGCCATCGAGGCCGAGCTGAAGCCGAAGGTCGTCGAGACCTTCGACAACATCGCCGACAGTTTCAAGCGCCTGCGCCGTTTGCAGGAGCAGGACATCGAGTTCCGGCTGAAGAACACGTCGCTGTCGCCGGCGCAGGAGCGCAAGTACAAGAAGCTCAAGGACGAGATCATCACCGAGGTGAAGTCGCTGCGCCTCAACCAGGCGCGCATCGACTCGCTGGTCGAACAGCTTTACTCGATCAACAAGAGCCTTGTGTCGAACGAAGGCCGGCTGATGCGGCTCGCCGAAAGCTACGGCGTGTCGCGCGACGACTTCCTGAAAAATTATATGGGCTCGGAGCTCGATCCGCGCTGGCTCAACCGCATTTCCAAGCTCTCCGCCAAGGGCTGGAAGGGGCTGGTCGCCAAGGACAAGGACCGCATCAAGGACCTGCGCCACGAGATTCAGTCGCTCGCCGGCCTGACCGGTCTCGAGATCGGCGAGTTCCGCAAGATCGTGCACATGGTGCAGAAGGGCGAGCGCGAAGCCCGCCAGGCGAAGAAGGAGATGGTGGAGGCGAACCTGCGCCTCGTGATCTCGATCGCCAAGAAATACACCAACCGCGGCCTGCAGTTCCTCGACCTGATCCAGGAAGGCAACATCGGCCTGATGAAGGCGGTCGACAAGTTCGAGTACCGCCGCGGCTACAAGTT
>JANMSZ010000469.1:0-2973 GCA_031389925.1 Hyphomicrobiales bacterium
CGGCCGTCGGGCGTGGCGATGACGCGGTCGAGCGCGGCTTCGATCGCCGCGGCCGCCTTCACCAACATGTTCTCGCCGCGGCGCTCGCCAAGCCAGGCCAGCAGCATCGCCGCCGAGCCGATCAGCGACGACGGATTGGCGAGGTTCTTGCCGGCGATGTCGGGCGCCGAGCCGTGCTGCGCCTGCGCCACGCCGTATGTGTCGCCGGTATTCACCGACGCCGCCAGCCCGAGGCTGCCGGCAATCTCGGACGCCTCGTCGGAGAGAATGTCGCCGAACATATTGGTGGTGACGATGACGTCGAACGCGCCGGCGTCGCGGATCAACAGCGCCGCCATGGCGTCGATGATGCGCTCTTCGTATGCGACCGCCGGATATTTCGCCGCCACCGCGCGGGTACATTCCAGATAAAGCCCGTCCGAGATGCGCAGCACGTTGGCCTTGTGCACGCAGGTCACGTGTCTGCGGCGCTGCATCGCCAGCTTGAACGCGGTCTCGGCGATGCGCATCGAGCCTTGGCGCGTGACCTTGCGCACCGCGAGCGCGACGTCCTTCGTCGGCATGAACTCGCCGCCGCCCATGAACATGTTGCGGTCGGCGTAGAAGCCTTCGGTGTTCTCGCGCACGACGACGAGATCGACCGCCTTTCCGCAGCGCGGCGGGAAGCCTTCGCGCGAGCGTGCCGGCCGGATGTTCGCGTAAAGGTCGAGCCGCTTGCGCAATTCGCCGGACGGATTGAGCCCGCCTTGGTCACGCGGCGGATAGTCGTTGTGCGAGACGGGCCCAAGCAGCACGCCGTCGGCGGCCTTGGCCGCGGTTTCGACGGCATCGGGAAAGGTCGTGCCGACAGCCTTGTGCGCGGTCCAGCCGACATCGGCATTCACGAAACTGAAGCCGAGCGAGAATTTGGCGTCGGCGGCGCGCAGCACCTCAAGCGTCGCCGCGGTGATCTCCGGGCCGATGCCATCGCCCTCCAGCACCAGAATTCGCAGTGTCATTGAACGCCTCTTCCCTTGCTCGCGGTCTTTGTCCGCTTCCGCGCGGCTCCGATATAGCCGGATTGCTTCGCCCCGGCCATGCGCGGCAGCCCATGGCGCCATGTGCAATTCTCACTGGACGCGGCCGCTTTGACGCCTCGCGCGTATCGCATAAGCTATGCTCACACGGCATATGACAGCTTGAGGCAGACATGGAATTGAAGGAACTGCGCAACTTCATGCGCGTGGCACGGGCCGGCAGCGTCAGCCGCGCGGCGCAGGAATTGCGCCTGGCGCAGCCGGCGCTGAGCCGCCAGATCAAGAAGCTCGAGCACGAGCTCGGCGTGCCGCTGTTTGCCCGTCACGGCCGCGGCGTGCGCTTGAGCGCAGCCGGCTCGCTGCTGCTGGAGCGCGCCGAAGCCATCACGCAAATGGTGCATCAGACCGGGCAGGAAATCCGCGACGACCGCTCGCCCACCGCCGGACGCATCACGCTCGGCGTGCCGCCGGCGGCGGGACGGCTGGTGATCCCGCCTTTCGTCGAGCGCTTTCAGAAGGCCTGGCCGCAGACCACACTGCACATGCGCGAGGGCGTCACCAGTTCGTTGCTGGAATGGCTGACCGAAAAGCGCATCGACATCGCGATCCTGCACAACCCTCCGCACCTCGAAACACTGGAGATAACCCCGCTTTTGACCGAACGGATGCTGGTGATCGGGCCGACGGCGCACCGCCTCAAGGGCAAGAAGCTGCCGGCGACATTTCGCATCCGCGACCTCGGCGAATTGCCGCTGATCCTGCCGAACATGGCGCACACCAACCGGCGGCTGGTCGAGCACACCGCGCTCGAACACGGCGTGCGCCTGCAAATCAAGATCGAGGCCGACAGCGTCGCCTTCGCCAAGGCGATGGTCGAGAAAGGGCTCGGCTATACCATTCTCACCTACGCCGCGGTGCAGGACGACGTCGAGCGCAAGCGGCTGACCGCGACGCCGATCATGCGGCCGACGCTGACCACCAAGGTGACGCTGGTGACGTTGCGCGACAAGCAGTTGCCGAAGCTCACGCAGGACGCCAGCGCGCTGCTGCTCGACGTCTGCCGCACGCTGGTGCGCAACAAAACATGGGCCGGCGCGCAGCTCAGCTGAGGGCGCTCTGCCCGCCATGCCGAGAAAGTATCGCTCGCGCGCTATTCACGGCAGCCACAGCCCTCTAAAACTTCTGCAACAAGCAAAATGACCGTGGAGGATTGCCGTGAAAACCGTGAAATTGTTGGTCGCCGCTCTATGCCTGCTGAGCCCCGCTCTGGTGCAATCTTCAGCTTCTGCGCAGGATTTCCCGAACAAGCCGATCCGCCTGATCGTGCCCTTCCCGCCCGGCGGCCCCAACGACATCATCGCGCGCGTCGTCTCCAAGCGCATGGGCGAGATTCTCAAGCAGAGCATCGTCATCGACAACCGCGGCGGCCAGGGCGGCGTGCTCGGCACCGACATGGTCGCAAAAGCGGCGCCCGACGGCTACACCATCGCCATCACCAGCGCCGGCGCGCTCGCCATTTCACCGAGTATGGAAAAGGTCGCCTACGAGACGCTGAAGGACCTGGCGCCGATCACGCTGGTCGCCAAGGTGCCGGAAATGCTGGTGGTCGCCACCAGCGTGCCGGCCAAGGACATGAAGGAACTGGTGGCTTACGTGAAGGCCAATCCCGGCAAGGTGAACTTCGCCTCCTCCGGTCCCGGCAGCCTGCCGCATCTCGCCGGTGAACTGTTCAAGCTCACCGCCAAGATCGACATGACCCACGTTCCCTATCGCGGCGCTGCGCCTGCGGTGAACGATCTGCTCGGCCAGCAGGTGCAGATGGTGTTCCTCGATCTGCCGATTTTGCTGCCGCAGATCCAGGCCGGCAAGCTGCGCCCCATCGCCGTCGGCGCGCCGCAGCGCGTGCCGAGCGCGCCGGACGTGCCGACCACCACTGAAGTCGGCATGCCCGACCTGC
>JANMSZ010000478.1:0-2460 GCA_031389925.1 Hyphomicrobiales bacterium
CCGGCGTTCAAGGACGGTCGCGTCAAGAAAGTCATCATTCCCGACGATACGCCATCCGGCGCGCAAGGCTGGTTCATGAATACGCGCCGCGAGAAGTTCAAGGATCGCCGCGTGCGCGAGGCGCTGATCGACGCCTTCGATTTCGAGTGGACCAACAAGAACATCATGTACGGCTCCTACAACCGCACGCATTCGGTGTTCCAGAATTCGACGATGATGGTCAAGGGCAAGCCGGACGCCGCCGAGTTGGCGTTGCTGGAGCCGTTCCGCGGCAAGGTGCCGGACGAGGTGTTCGGCGAGCCTTATTTACCGCCGGTGACCGACGGCAGCGGCCAGGACCGGCGTGCGTTGCGGCTGGCGAACCAGCGCCTGACGGAAGCGGGCTGCGTACTCAAGGACGGCAAACGGCTCATGCCGAACGGCCAGCCGCTGACCATCGAATTCCTGCTCGACGAGCCGACTTTCACGCCGCACCACCAGACTTACATCAGGAACCTGGGCACGCTCGGCATCGATGCGACGCTGCGCATTGTCGATCCGGTGCAGTACCGCGCGCGGGTCGACGGCTTCGATTTCGATATTACGGTGCAGCGCTTCGGCTTTTCCGAAACGCCGGGGGATTCGCTGCGCACGTATTTTTCGTCGCAGACCGCCAAAATCAAGGGCTCGCAGAATCTGGCCGGCATCGCCGATCCCACGATCGACGCCTTGATCGACATCATCATCGCCGCCAAGACGCGGCCAGAACTGGTGACCGCCTGCAAGGCGCTCGATCGCGTCATCCGCGCCGGGCGATACTGGATTCCGCACTGGTACAAAGCGTCGCACTGGATCGCCTTTTGGGACGTGTTTGCCCGCCCGGCCGCCAAACCGCGCTACTCGCGCGGTATTCCGGCGACTTGGTGGCATGACCGCGACAAGGCGGCGAAGCTGGAACAAAAGGGCTAGCCTGTTTTATTCATCGCTTTCGCCGCCTCGCGGAATGACATACTGAGAGCCCCATGACCGCCTACATCATTCGCCGCGTGCTGTTCATTCTGCCGACCATGCTCGGCATCATGCTGGTGGCTTTCGTCGTGGTGCAGTTTGCGCCCGGCGGCCCGGTCGAGCAGGTGATCGCCAAGTTGTCCGGCTCGGACACCGGCGCGACCTCGCGTATTTCCGGCTCGCCTGGTGGCGACTTCGGCAGCCGTGGCGCGGTGCAGGGCGGCTCCGGCGTCGACGCCTCGAGCTCGAAATATCGCGGCGCCCAGGGGCTCGATCCGGAATTCATCAAGAAGCTCGAGGTGCAATTCGGCTTCGACAAGCCGGCGCCCGAGCGCTTCGCGCTGATGCTGTGGAATTACGCGCGCTTCGATTTCGGCAAGAGCTATTTCCGCGACGTCAGCGTGCTGCAACTGATCAAGGAAAAGCTGCCGGTGTCGATGTCGCTCGGCATCACCATGACGCTGCTGACGTATCTCATCTCGATCCCGCTCGGCATCAAGAAAGCGGTGGACGACGGCTCGCCGTTCGATACCTGGACCTCGAGCCTGATCATCGTCGGCTACGCCATCCCGGGATTTCTATTCGCGATCCTGCTGATCATTTTGTTTGCCGGCGGTTCGTTCTTCGACATATTCCCATTGCGTGGCTTGTTCTCGGAAAATTGGGCGCAACTAACGTGGTGGCAGAAGATCGCCGATTTTACCTGGCACATGGTGCTGCCGGTCTTGTCGATGGGCCTTGCCGCCTTCGCCACCATGACACTATTGACCAAGAACTCGTTCCTCGAAGAAATCCGCAAGCAATACGTGCTCACCGCGCGCGCCAAAGGCTGCAGCAGCAATCAGGTGCTGTACGGCCACGTTTTCCGCAACGCCATGCTGATCGTGATCGCCGGCTTTCCCTCGGCCTTCGTCCACGCTTTCTTCACAGGATCGCTGCTGATCGAAACGATCTTCTCGCTTGATGGACTAGGTCTGCTCGGCTTCGAAAGCGTGCTCAACCGCGACTATCCAGTGGTGTTCGCCACGCTCTATATCTTCTCGCTCATTGGCGTCGTCGTGAATCTCATTTCCGATCTCACTTATACGTGGATCGATCCGCGCATCGACTTCGAGTCGCGGGAGGTCTGAGGTGGACGCGCGCACCAAGACACTCGAATTGAGCGCGGTGGGTCCCGGCGGCGTCGTGGTGCCGCCGGAGCGGCGCTGGATCAGCGTGTCGCCGCTCAACAAGCGTCGCTGGGAAAGCTTCAAGGCCAACCGCCGCGGCTACATATCGTTCTGGGTCTTCCTGGCGATGTTCTTCATTTCGCTGTTCGCGGAATTCATTGCTAACGACAAGCCGATCTTCATCCACGTCAACGGCAAGTCGTTCTTCCCCGCTGTGATGACCTATCCGGATACGGCGTTCGGGCCGAAGGACGACCCGAATTTGTTCGGGACCGCAGCGGATTATCGCGACGACTATCTGATG
>JANMSZ010000490.1:0-2597 GCA_031389925.1 Hyphomicrobiales bacterium
CGAACGCGCGGCGGTCTACGACGCCATGAACGCCACCATCGCGCGGCTGCATGCGTTCGATCCTGCCGCGATCGGCCTCGGCGATTTCGGCCGCGGCGAGAATTACGTCGCGCGCCAGGTCGACCGCTGGTTGAAGCAATATCGCGCCTCCGAGACCGACAAGATCGACGCCATGGAGCGGCTAATCGAATGGCTGCCGTCGCACATTCCGCCGGCCGGCAAGCCGACGCTGGTGCATGGCGACTACCGCATCGACAATCTGATCATTGCGCGCGACACGCCGCGGATTATCGCCGTGCTGGATTGGGAGCTGTCGACGCTCGGCGATCCGCTGGCCGATTTCACCTATCACCTGATGGCCTGGCACATGCCGCCGACCGAAAGCGCGGCCGGCACGGCGACGCTGGCCGGCCATGACCTCGCGGCATTGGGCATTCCGCCAATGACGGATTACGTCGCGGCTTATGTCGCGCGCACCGGGCTCGACCCGCGGCCTCATTTGCCCGTTTATCTCGCCTATAATTTCTTCCGCATCGCTGCCATCTTGCAAGGCATCATCGGCCGCGTGCGCGACGGCACCGCGACGTCGGAATTCGCCCCCGCCAAAGCGGACATGATCCGCCCGCTGGCCGACAAGGCTTGGGAGTTTGCGCGCTCCGCGCGCTAGGGAATTCGCCCGCGCCGCCGGCTGACGGTAAATTTCAGAGTCAACGAAACCTTACGAAGCCGTTTCGCAATTGACGCCATTGCGGAGCGCTTCGGTGAGACCTCGTCGCTAGGGTGATCCCAACGAGAAAAGGGTTCATCCATGAGTATCAGTATCGGCGTCGAGACCATCACGCCCAAGACCGGAACGTCGTCACAGAACACGACGACGCAACAGTCCAACCAGCGCGTAGCCGACAGTGCGCCGGTCGAAGCCAAGCAGGCTGCGCCGCCGCCGCCCGGCATGGGCAAGTTCGTTGACAAGCACGCTTGATTTTTAATGTCTAACGTCGCGCGGCGAAAAACTCGCGCAGCAACAGGGCGGCGTCACTTTCGTTGATGCCGCCATAAACTTCCGGCCGGTGGTGGCAGGTGGCTTGCGCGAAGAAGCGCCCGCCATTCTCCACCGCGCCGCCCTTCGGATCTCCCGCGCCGAAATAAAGCCGCCGGATGCGCGCGAACGACATCGCCGCCGCGCACATCGCGCAGGGCTCCAGCGTCACATAGAGATCGCACCCCGTCAGCCGCTCCGAGCCGAGCGCGGCAGCGGCCGCGCGGATCGCCAGCAGTTCGGCATGCGCGGTCGGGTCCTTGTCGGCCAGCGTGCGGTTACCGGCGCGCGCGATCACTTCGCCATCGCGCACCACCACGCAACCCACGGGCACCTCGCCGCGGTTACCGGCGGCGCGGGCCTCGTCGAGGGCCATTTCCATGAAGTTCGGTGCAGGCATCGGGCTCTCCCCTCGTGACCCGGACATGCGGGACATGAGGCATCAGGTCTGCTATCAGGCGACCATCATGCCCGACAAGACCAAAAGCGAGATACCCGGCGAACGCATCGCCAAAGTCATGGCGCGCGCCGGCGTGGCGTCGCGGCGTGGCGTCGAAGCCATGATCGCGGAGGGCCGCGTGGCCGTGAATGGCGCGGTGATCACCTCCCCGGCGCTCAACGTCACCGCCGCGGACCGCATCGTGGTGGACGGCACGCCGATGCCGCGGCGCGAGCGCACGCGGCTGTTCTTGTACAACAAGCCGCGCGGGCTGGTGACCACCCATTCCGACCCCGAGGGGCGGCCGACCATCTTCACGGCGCTGCCCAAGACTTTGCCGCGGCTCATCAGCATCGGCCGGCTCGACATCAACACCGAGGGCCTGCTGCTGCTGACCAATGACGGCGGGCTGGCGCGCGTGCTCGAATTGCCGGCCACTGCCTGGCTGCGCAAATACCGCGTACGCGCCAATGGCAGCGTCACGCAGGAGGCGCTCGACAAATTGCGTAACGGCATCACGGTCGACGGCGTGCGCTACGGGCCGATCGAAGCCAAGCTCGAGCGGGAGAAAGGCGCCAATTGCTGGCTCACCTTCGCGATCCGCGAGGGCAAGAACCGCGAAGTGCGCAAAGTGATGGAGACGCTGGGCCTCACAGTGAACCGGCTGATCCGCGTGTCGTTCGGGCCGTTCAATCTCGGCGAATTGCCGGAATGGGCGGTCAAGGAAATGGATTCGAAATCGCTCCGCACCGAACTGGGCGAGAAGATCGTCGCTGAAGCCGGCGCCGATTTTGACGGGCCTATCATCGACCACGCCGAGAAGCTCATGCCGCAGCGGCCGAGTGCCCGGACGCGCGAGGACACGCGCCCCCGTGGCGGACGGCGGCCGGAGCCGGTGGTGCAGAAATGGCAGCCGAACCCGAAGTTGGACTTCGAACCCGTCGTTCGCGCACCTCGGAATGACCGCGCCGAGCGGCCGAGCCGCGTGGCCCGCGATGACCGGGCGCCCGACAAGCGCGGACCCACCGACAAGAAAGAATCCGGCAGCGCGCGCAATTTCAAGAAGCGCTTCCAGAAGCGCCGCGACCGCTCCGGCGGCCCGCGGCCGTCGAGACCCAAGTA
>JANMSZ010000528.1:0-1509 GCA_031389925.1 Hyphomicrobiales bacterium
GGGTCCGCACCGCCAGCTCAGTGTATTCGGCGTCGATCAACAGCGAGAATTTGATCTCCGACGTCGTGATGGCGCGGATGTTGATCTGGCGCTCGGCCAGCGCCTTGAACGCCTTGGCGGCGACGCCGGCGTGGCTGCGCATGCCGACCCCGATCACCGACACCTTGGCGACGTCGGTCGCGCCGTCCAGCCGCTCATAGCCGATGGCGCCCTTGGCCTTTTCGATGGTCATGCGGGCGCGCTCGTAGTCGGCCGAAGGCACGGTGAATGTCAGATCGGTGGTGGCGCCGTCGGCCGAGACGTTCTGCACGATCATGTCGACATTGATGCTGGCGTCGGCCAGCGGCCCGAAGATCGCGGCGGCGACGCCGGGCTTGTCCTGCACGCGGCGGATCGAAATCTGCGCCTCGTCTTTGGAGAAGGCGATGCCGGTGACGACTTGCTGTTCCATGATTTCACTCTCATCGCAAATAAGCGTTCCGGGCGGCGTCTGGTGCGGATCGACGTCCTCCGGCTTGACGAAACTGGAGCGCACGAAGATGCGCACATTGTGCACCATGCCGAGTTCGACCGAGCGCACCTGCATGACCTTGGCGCCGAGCGAAGCGAGCTCCAGCATTTCCTCGAAGGCGATCTTGTCCATGCGATGCGCCTTGGTCACCACGCGCGGATCGGTGGTGTAGACGCCGTCGACGTCGGTGTAGATGTCGCAGCGCTCGGCGCCGATCGCGGCGGCAATCGCCACCGCCGAGGTGTCCGAGCCGCCACGGCCGAGCGTGGTGATGCGGCCGGTCTCCTTGTGCAGGCCCTGGAAACCGGAAATCACCGCCACTTGTTTGTGCTCGTCGAAGCGCTTGATCAGCTCGGCGCCGTTGACATCCATGATGCGGGCGGAGGCGTGCGCGCCGTCGGTGAGGATCGGCAACTGCCAGCCCTGCCAGGAGCGCGCGTTGACGCCGATGCCTTCCAGCACCAGCGCCAGCAGGCCGGCGGTGACCTGCTCGCCGGTCGCGACCACGGCGTCGTATTCGCGCGCGTCATGCAAGGGCGCTGCCTCGCGGCACCAGGCAACCAGTTGATTGGTCACGCCCGACATGGCCGAGACCACGACGGCCACGTCATAGCCGGCGTCGACCTCGCGCTTGACGTGGCGCGCCACGTTGCGGATGCGGTCGAGATCGGCGACGGAGGTTCCGCCGAATTTCATGACGAGGCGAGGCATAACTTTATCGAACCTGACGTTCCCGGAGACGGCAAAAGGCGGCTATACATACCGGCGGGGTCGCCGACCTGCAACTTTGCTGCCCGGCGCATGATCCCGAAAAGCATGTCCTCGACGTGATCGGGGATGGGTATCGGTTTTCGGATAAGATCATGCGCCAGAAAAGAAGGCCCGAATGGTGAACACGCGCGCATCCAGCATCGATACCGCCGAGGTGGAGCGCTTTTCGCGGCTGGCCTCGACCTGGTGGGACCCGCGCGGGCCGATGGCGCCGCTGCACAAGCTCA
>JANMSZ010000557.1:0-1878 GCA_031389925.1 Hyphomicrobiales bacterium
AAGGCGATCACCGCGGCATGGTCGGTAATGTCGACCGCGTCGCAGTAGGCGTCGCGGGCGATGCCGGCGTTACCGGGCGCGCAATAGAGCTTATAGGCGAGGGGGCTTGCCGCCATCTTCCAGGCCAGCGCGTGCTCGCGCCCGCCGGAACCGAGTATGAGGATATTCACGCGGCTTGAGCCCATTGTTGACTGTCAACGAATGGGCGTTTTTGTGTACCATGCAGCCTCACCCCGCAAGAGATTCGAGCCCGATGCCCGAAGCTGCCGCTAAAAACGTTGTGGAATGGTCGGTCTCCGAGCTGTCGGCGGCGCTCAAGCGCACCGTCGAGGACGCCTACGGCTATGTCCGGGTGCGCGGCGAGGTATCCGGCTTCAAGGGCCCGTCGCCGTCCGGCCACTGCTATTTCCGCCTCAAGGACGACAAGGCGGTGCTCGAAGGCGTGATCTGGAAGGGTGTCTGGGGCCGCATGCGGGTGAAGCCCGAAGAGGGCCTCGACGTCATCGTCACCGGCAAGCTCACCACCTTCCCGGGATCGTCGAAATACCAGCTCGTGATCGACACGCTGGAGCCGGCCGGCGTCGGCGCGCTGATGAAGCTGCTCGAAGAGCGCAAGAAGAAGCTCGGCGCCGAAGGCCTGTTCGACGAAGCGCGCAAGCAGCTCATTCCGTTCCTGCCCGACGTGATCGGCGTGGTGACGTCGCCGACCGGCGCGGTGATCCGCGACATCCTGCATCGGCTCGCCGACCGATTCCCACGAAGGGTGCTGGTATGGCCGGTGCGCGTGCAGGGTGAGGCGTCGGCTGCCGAGGTGGCGAACGCCATCAACGGGTTCAACGCGCTGCCCGAAGGCGGCGCGCTGCCACGGCCGGATTTGATCATCGTCGCGCGCGGCGGCGGCTCGCTCGAAGACCTGTGGTCCTTCAACGAGGAGATCGTGGTACGCGCGGCGGCGGCCAGCATGATCCCGCTGATATCCGCGGTCGGCCACGAGACCGACATCACGCTGATCGATTTCGCCTCCGACCGCCGCGCGCCGACGCCGACCGCGGCCGCCGAGATGGCGGTGCCGGTGCGCTCCGAGTTGCTATCGCGCATCGTCGCGCTTTCCGCGCGGCGGCTGGCGTGCTGGCAGCGCGGGCTTGAGCAGCGCCGCAAGGAACTCTATCTGCTGTCGCGTGCGCTGCCGAAAGACATCCTGGCCGCGCCGCGCCAACAGCTCGATGCGCTGGCGGAACGGCTGCCGCGTGCGCTCAGCGCCAATGCGCAAATTCACCACACGCAATATTTCCGTATCGCCGGCCGCTTGGCGCCGCAACTGCTGCGCACCAATGTCGAGCGCCGCCGCGAGCGCTACGAGAGCTTGAACCGCCGTTTGAATTCCGGACTCGTTGCCAATGCACAGGCGCATCGCGTGCGGCTGGCGCGCCATTGCGACCGTGTCGTTGCCTTCGGTGAACGCGCGCAACGCGCGACGCTGGCGCTGCTCCGGCAGCACGGCGCCCGCGTCGAGCGCGCCGAACGATTGCTGGCGGCATTTTCCTACCGCGAGGTGCTCAAGCGCGGCTTTGCGCTGGTGCGCGACGGCGAAGGACATCCGCTACGCGCGGCGGCGGGCGTCGCCAGCGGCATGCGGCTTGATATCGAATTCGCGGATGGCCGCGTCGGCGCAGTGGCGGATGGGACGAGCACGGCGCCGCCGACGAAGCCGAAAGTGGCCCCCAAGGCCGCTCCAAAACCGCGTCCACGCGACGAGGGACCGGGCGGCCAAGGAAGCGGCCAAGGCAGTCTGTTCGGTTCCTAAACCCGCGTTTAGCGCGCAAATGGCCGCATATTCGAGGGTTTCGTTTTCGCCGCCGAACGACTATCTTTGACCAC
>JANMSZ010000568.1:0-3655 GCA_031389925.1 Hyphomicrobiales bacterium
GCCCGGCCACCCCAACGTTCTTTACAATCGCGGCAATGCGCTATCGGAGTTCGGGCGCTATGCCGAAGCGGTTGCCAACTTCGACCGCGCGCTCGCGGCTGTGCCGGCGCATGCGCGCGCCTGGAACAACCGCGGCCGCGCGTTGCAACAGCTCAACCGTCATACCGAGGCGGTGAAAAGCTTCGACAAGGCCGTCGAGCTGCAAAAGAACGATGCCGACGCGCAGAGCAATCGCGCGCTGTCACTGCTCACGCTCGGCGACCTCACGGAAGGCTTCAAACAGTATGAGTGGCGCTGGAAGCGCAGCGGCATGACCGACACGCGGCGCGGCTACAACCGTCCGCTTTGGCTCGGCGAGTTTCCGCTGGGCCGCAAGACCATCCTGCTGCATGCCGAGCAGGGCCTCGGCGATACTATCCAGTTCGCCCGCTACGCGCCGCTGCTGGCGCGCGCCGGCGCCACGGTGGTGCTGGAGGTGCAACCTGAGTTGAAGGCGCTGCTCGGCCAGATCGACGGCGTCGCCTCATGCCATGCGCGCGGCGAGCCGCTGCCGCCCTATGACGTGCATTGCCCGCTCGGCAGTCTGCCGCTGGCGCTCAAGACTGAAGCAACAAATGTCCCCGCCGTCATTCCTTATCTGCGGGCCGAAGCGGCATGTCAGGACAAATGGCAGGACCGCATCGCGCCCCTGCCCGGCAAGCGCGTGGCGCTGGCCTGGGCCGGTCAGGCCAACCACGCCAACGACCGCAACCGTTCGATCGATTTGAAATTGCTCTTGCCGCTGCTGGCGTTGGACGGGCTTTCGTTCGTCAGCATCCAGCGCGACCTGCGCGAGGGCGATGCCGCCCTGCTCGCGAGCCAGGCCAACGTCATGTCCGTTGGCGACGATCTCAAAGACATGGCCGACACGGCGGCCGTACTCGCATTGTGCGATCTGACGATCGCGGTCGATACGTCGGTGGTGCATCTCGCCGGCGCGATGGGACGCCCGGCGTGGGTGATGCTGCCTTTCGCGCCGGATTGGCGCTGGGGTCTCACCGCTGAACGCAGCGCCTGGTATCCGCAGACGCGCCTGTTCCGTCAGCCCACCCTCGGCGATTGGCCGGGCGTCATCGCGCAGCTGCGCGACGCGCTCGCAGACTTTGCAGGGTAAGCCGTTTAGGCCGCGACGCGAATGGCCGGCATCGCAACCGGGATCGGCGCCTGCGGATGGCTCTTGAGCCAGTCGCGCGCGGCGCGCTGCGCCATGCCGATCTCGCTGTCGCTCATCTGCCCGGCGATTTCCTTGCGCATCGGCGCGCCGTCTTTATGCCCGCGCATCGCGGCAATGTTGAACCACATATGCGCCTGCACCAGATCGACCGCGACGCCCGCGCCCGATGAAAAGCTCATGCCGCGGAGGAAGCAGTCTTCTGCGTCCACCACTTCCGGCAGTTCCAATTCGATCCCAGCCATTTTGGCTTTCCCTGTTGTTACGGCCGATCCGCCGTTTGGCGGTCTGCCGCTTGATCCCTGTTGCCCGACATTTTTCGTCGTCCGGACCAGGCGATCATCGGGATAAAATTTGAATGACAGTTTAATCATCGGGATGAATCGAACATGAAGGCGCAGTTCCGTTGCACTGGCGGCCCGGCAAAAAGCGCCGTAAAACGGCCCAAAATGAGCCATCAGGCTGCCCAGTGACGAAGCGCTAACCGCGCTCATTGAGGCGGAACTAACCACCGGGGTATATGACTTATCTAGGTGCCCTCGGACACTATCGGGAAAGATCAATCGGAGAACGCGCGTGAAGAAACTTATTTGTGCGGCCGCATTCGGCCTTTCGTTCTTGTCGGGCGCGGCGCTGGCCGCCAATCCGGAAGGAACTTGGCTGTCCGGCGACGGCGGAACCAAAGTTCACATTTCCAATTGTGGCGGCAAGCTGTGCGGCAAGGTGGTCTGGCTGCAGGAGCCGACCGACAAGAAGACCGGCAAGCCCAAAACCGACGCGCTCAACCCGGATCCGGCCAAACAATCCCGGCCCATGCTCGGGCTGCAGGTGGTGCACGGCCTTGCGCCGAACGGACCGAACAAGTGGTCGGGCCAGATTTACAACGCCGATGACGGCAAGACCTACGCCGCCAACATGCAGATGCAGGGTAACAATGCCGCCAAGGTCGAAGGCTGCGTGCTCGGCTTCCTGTGCAAGGGCCAGAATTGGAAGCGCGCGTCCAACTGACCGGCGCATAGCCACGCATGAGAAAGCCGTCCCCGCTTTCGGTGGGGACGGCTTTCGCGCATTCGGCATTCGGCTCTCAAGAACTTAAGCTGATCTTGCCCGTTGTCCGAACAGCACCGCCTGCACCTTCGGATCCTTCATATCGACGCCTTGGCGCAGCTCCATGCCCAGCGCCATACCGCGCTGAACGGCGGGACGCGCCTTCACGGTCTCGAGCCAGCGCTTGAGGTGCGGGAATTGCTCGATGTCCTGTCCCTGATTTTTCCAGCCATTGACCCAACCGACCAGCGCCATGTCGGCGATTGAATATTTGCCGGCGATGAAGTCGCGATCCGCCAGCCGCTTGTTCATCACGCCATAGAGCCGGTTCACTTCGTTGATGTAGCGGTTGATCGCGTAAGTAAGCGTCTCGACCGCGTAGTTTCTGAAGTGGTGCACCTGCCCTGCCATCGGGCCGACGCCGCCCATCTGCCAGAACAGCCACTGATCGACCTCGACGCGGCCGCGCTCGTCGGCCGGATAGAATTTACCGGTCTTACGCCCGAGATATTGCAAGATGGCGCCGGACTCGAAGATCGAGATCGGCTTGCCGCCGGGACCCGCCGGATCGACGATCGCCGGCATGCGATTGTTCGGCGCGATTTTGAGGAAATCCGGGTTGAACTGCTCGCCTTTAGAGATGTTCACCGGCTTGAGATTATAGGGCAGCTTGCACTCTTCCAGAAAGATCGAGATCTTGAAGCCGTTCGGCGTCGGCCAGTAATAGAGATCGATTGGCTTTGCCGCTTTCACGGCCGGCTTGCTCTTCTTGGCCTTCGACTTTGCCTTCAACTTGGCCTTGGCCGGCTTCGATTTTGCCGTCCGTTTTGCCGCTACCCGCGCCATTTCAGTGCTCCATGCCCAAAAAGCTTCAAAAAATCGCCCTTTGACCTAGGCGTGGCGGTTCCAAATCGCAACCACCCCAGCCGGCGGCGATACTAGACGGCTACAACCCATACTGGTTATTCTGCCATGTAGGGTTGTGGGCCTCCGCCCGCAATTCCCGAGGGCAATAAGGGGGAGCAATGACCAAAATAATGTTCGCCGTTCTGGTGGCCGCGGGCCTGCTGGCCGCGCCGCTGCCGCAGTTCGTTTCGACCGCGGCGGCGCAAGCCGCGCAACCGGCACCGGAAAAGAAAGCCGCCAAAGCGAAAAAGCCGCCGAGCGCCGGCATGGTGGCGATGCGCGAGCGGCAAAAGAAGTGCGGCGCCGAATGGAAAGAAGCCAAGGCCGCCGGCAAGATCGAGAAGGGAATGAAGTGGCCGAAATATTGGAGCGCGTGCAACAAGCGTCTCAAGGGTGGCGCTTAACTCGACCGGCGAACCGACTTAGCTCAACACGAGCGCGCACCTGAAACGACCGAGGGCGTCGGCGAGACAGGAAGTGGCGCCGTCGCCC
>JANMSZ010000145.1:0-3292 GCA_031389925.1 Hyphomicrobiales bacterium
CTAACGGCAGCGGCAATGGCGTCGTCGATGCTCTTGGGCGACGAGCCGATGATTTCGACGACTTTGTAAATATGGTCCTGCATGGCGTGCTCCCTGAACGGCGCCGGCGAGACCGCCGCAGCGCCTGAGGGAGAACGCCCGAGCGGCCTACATGTTCAACACGCGGCCATAGGCGTCGAGCACCGCTTCCTTCATCATCTCCGACAGCGTCGGGTGCGGGAACACGGTGTGCATCAGTTCCTCTTCCGTGGTCTCGAGGTTCATCGCGACCACATAGCCCTGGATCAGTTCGGTGACTTCCGCGCCGCACAGATGCGCGCCGAGCAATTGCCCCGTCTTCTTGTCGAAGATCACCTTGACCAAGCCCTGATCCTCGCCGAGTGCGATGGCCTTGCCATTGCCGACGAAGGGAAACTTGCCGACCCGGACGTCCAGCTTCTTGTCCTTGGCCGCCTGCTCGGTGAGCCCGACCGACGCTATCTGCGGCGTGCAATAAGTGCAGCCCGGGATCATCAACTTGTTCATCGGATGCGGATGCAGGCCCTTGATCGCCTCGATGCAGATCACGCCTTCATGCTCGGCCTTGTGCGCCAGCATCGGCGGCCCGGCGACGTCGCCGATGGCGTAGATGCCCGGGACGTTCGTCTTGCAATACTCGTCGATTTTGATCGTGCCGCGCTCGATTTTTACGCCGAGCTTTTCCAGCCCGATATTCTCGATATTGCCGACGACGCCGACGGCGGCGATGACGCGGTCCACCGTGATCGTCTGACTCTTGCCGCCCTCCTCGATCGTCGCGGTAACGCTGTCGGCTTTTTTATCGAGCTTGGTCACCTTGGCGTTGGCGATGATCTTGATGCCCTGCTTCTCGAATTGCTTGCGGGCGAAGGCGGCGATCTCGGCATCCTACCGGCAAAATCTGCGGCAGCACTTCGACCACCGTCACCTCGGCGCCCATCGTGCGATAGAACGAGGCGAACTCGATGCCGATGGCGCCGGAGCCGACGACTAAGAGAGACTTCGGCATCTTGTCGGGGTTCATTGCTTCGAAATAGGTCCAGACCAGTTTCTTGTCCGGCTCGAGACCCGGCAACACGCGCGGCCGCGCGCCGGTGGCAACGATGATGTGCTTGGCGGTGTAGGTGCCCGGACCTTCCGAGCCTTTCGGCGCTTCGGTCTTCGACGCCTTCACCGTGACCTTGCCGGGCGCGTCGATATTCGCCTCGCCCCAGATGACCGTCACCTTGTTCTTCTTCATCAGGAAACCGACGCCGTTGTTCATGCGGCCGGCGACGCCGCGCGAGCGCTTGATGACGGCCGCCGCGTCGAACGAAACATTGTCGGCCGACAGGCCGTAATCCTTGGCGTGCTGCATATAGTGGAAGATTTCGGCCGAGCGCAGCAGCGCCTTGGTCGGGATGCAGCCCCAGTTCGAACAGATGCCGCCCAGGAAATCACGCTCGACGATAGCCGTCTTGAAGCCGAGCTGGGCCGCGCGGATGGCAGTGACATAGCCGCCGGGGCCGGAGCCGATGATCAGAACGTCGAAGGAAGTATCCGCCACGCGTCACTCCGCCTGCTGAATCGAGGGCTTCCGTCTCCCATATGGGCCTGCGGCAATCAAGCCGCCCCCCATAGCAAGCCTTACTTGTAGACTGTAGCCCAATTCGGGAATCTAATTCGCCCAACCAAAAAACCGACCGGGAGAGACGTCATGAGCAGGACATGGGGCCGCATCGCGGCCGTTGCGGCCTTTATCGCCGTGCAGGCAAGTTTCGCCACCGCCGCGGAGGTCAAAATCTTCAGCACCATCGGCGTGCAGGCGGCGCTGGAAGAACTGACGCCGAAATTCGAAAAGGCCAGCGGCCACAAGCTTTCGATCACCTGGGCGACCGCCGCCGTGCTGGTCAAGCGCGTCCAGGCGGGCGAGACCGCCGATCTCATGATCCTGACCAAGCAAAGCCTCGACGCGCTGGTCAAGGAGAACAAGGCTACCGCCGGCGCCGACGCGGTGTTCGCCAGTTCGGGCATGGCGATGGTGGTCAAGAAAGGCACACCGAAGCCCGACATCTCGACGCCCGAGGCCTACAAGCAGGCGCTGCTCAAGGCCAAGACGGTTTCCTATTCCAACCCGGAGTTCGGCGGCGCCAGCGGCGTGTTCGTCGCCAAATCATTGGAGCGGATGGGCATTGCCGACGCTATGAAGGCCAAGACCCGGCATCCGCCGCCGAGCGGCAACGCGGCCAAACTCGTGGTCAGCGGCGAGGCCGAGCTGGCGATCCAGCAGGAACCGGAAGTGATGTCGGTCGACGGCGTCGAGCTGGTCGGCGCCCCGCCGGGCGACTTCAACAACATCACGACCTATGCAGCGGGTCCGGGCGCCGGCACCAAGCAAGCCGATGCAGCCAATGCGCTGATCAAGTTCCTGCACACGCCGGAGGCGCAGGCGGTGTTCAAGGCGCGCGGATTGAAGCCGGGAGCGGCGAAGGCGTCGTAGGAAATTGTCATGCCCGGCCTTGTGCCGGGCATCTCGCTTAGGGACGCACTGTGCTCGCCTAAGCGGGATCACCGGGACAAGCCCGGTGATGACAACGGAGAGATTTCCGGATGCGTGACGCTGATGGTCGTCACACCACCATCATCACCGGACTTTCGATCAGCTTCTTGAACGCCGTGATGAGTTCGGCGCCGAGCGCACCGTCGATGGCGCGGTGATCGCAGGACAGTGTCACGCTCATGACCGTCGCCGGCACAACGACGCCGTTGCGCACGACCGCGCGCTCCTCGCCGGTGCCGACCGCGAGAATCGACGACTGCGGCGGATTGATCACCGCGGTAAAATCCTTGATGCCGTACATGCCGAGGTTCGACACCGACGAACTGCCACCCTGGTATTCCTGCGGCTTGAGCTTCTTTCCCTTAGCGCGCGCGGCGAGGTCTTTCATTTCGATTGAAATGGCCGACAGCGACTTGGTTTCGGCGTTGCGGATAATCGGCGTGATGAGGCCGAACGGCAGCGCGACGGCGACGCCGATGTCGGAATGTCTGTGCTTGAGCATCGCGCCTTCGGTCCAGGACACGTTGGCTTCCGGGATGCGTTGCAGCGCCAGCGCCAGCGCCTTGATGACGAAGTCGTTGACCGAGAGTTTGTAGGCCGGCTTGCCGTCTTTGTCCTTCGGCGCGGCGGCGTTGATCTCTTCGCGCGCCGACATGAGCTTGCCGATGTTGCAGTCCATCGTCAGGTAGAAATGCGGGATGGTCTGCATCGACTGGGTGAGCCGCTGCGCGATGG
>JANMSZ010000029.1:0-3753 GCA_031389925.1 Hyphomicrobiales bacterium
GGCGCGCGCCGCCGGCTTCAAGGTGATCTGCGCCGGCAAGGGCACGCGCTACGAGCCGCATTATCACAAATCCAACCCCGACAATGTCTGGGACATTCTCGACAAGTATCTCAACATCTCCGACCGCAAGTCGATCAATCCGAAGATGTTCAACTCGTTCGTCGACGGCACCAAGTCCGGCATCGAGATGACGGCGGTGTGCAATGCCACCGGCCTTCTGCCGCAGAGCGACGGCTTGAGTTTTCCGCCGGCGACTCGATTCGAACTGGCCGACATCTGCAAGCCGAAAAGTGACGGCGGCGTGCTGGAGAAGGCGGGCGTCACCGAAGTGACGTCGTCCGTTTATCGCGACGGCCGTGACGTGCCGCATCATCTCGCGCTCGGCACCTATGTCGTGTTCGAAGGCGACACCGAATACGCGCGGCGCTGCTTCAAGGAATACGCCATGCTGCCGGACCGGAGCGGCAAATACGCCGCGCTGTACCGGCCCATTCACATGATCGGGCTCGAACTCGGCATTTCGGTGGCGAGCTGCGCGCTGCGTAACGAGCCGACCGGCGCGCCGACGGGTTTCCGTTCCGACGTGGTGGCGACCGCCAAGCGCGCCTTGAAAGCCGGTGAAATGCTGGACGGCGAGGGCGGCTTCTGCGTCTGGGGCAAGCAGACGCCGGCCGATGTTTCGCTGAAAGGCGAACTGCTGCCGCTGGGCCTCGCGCATAACGTCAAGCTCAAGCGCGACATTCCGGAAGGCGGCGCGCTGAAGTGGACGGATGTCGTCTATGACCCGAACGATACCGCGGTGAAAGTGCGCCGCGAGATGGAGGCCGCGTTCGGGCGGCCCAATGCGACCGTTTAGGTTTCTCGCTCATTCCCGCGAAAGCGGGAATCCAGTGCTCGTGACTCCTGGGTCCCCGCTTTCGCGGGGACGAGCGGAAAATGTTGGTTCATTCCAGTTCGATGGTGCCGTCGACCTTATGGGTCAGCGAGACGTCGCCGATGGTGAGCACCATCTGTACGGCCACCGACCTTTTACCCTTGAGTTTGCCGCCGGCGTCGGCGGCGCGGATGGCTTTTTCGATTTCCTGCTGCGAGGTCACGCCGACGATCTTGAGAAACTTGCGCAGCGACATGTTGAGGGCTTCTTCGTTCATCGCGGCCTCCTCGAAAAGGGGGAATCGTTGCCGCGGAGCATAGGCTTGGCCGGGCGGCCCTGAAAGCGCCGTATACGCGGGCAAACCTGGCTGCCGTTGACCACGCGGTTTCCGCCGCTATATTCCGGCGTGTTGCCCCCATGGCGGAACTGGTAGACGCGCCTGACTCAAAATCAGGTACCGCAAGGTGTGCTGGTTCGATTCCGGCTGGGGGCACCACCCGCACGATGGTCCAGACGGGCGTTCGGAGAACTGGATGACCGATTATCTGGTTCTCGCCCGCAAAGACCCGCCGCTGTCCGCCGCCGCGATCATCACCATCGTCGGCGCGCTCGGCATCTGCGGCTTCCTGTTTTTCCAATACGTCGTGCTGCTGGCCCCATGCCCGCTCTGCCTGGAACAACGCACTGCGTTCTATGTCAGCGTGCCGCTGGCGGCGATGCTGTGGCTCGGCGCCAGCCACGGCGCGTCGAAGAAGATTCTGATCCTCGGTTTCATCGTGATCGCCGGCTTCATGCTCTGGAATACCGGGCTTGCGATCTATCACGCCGGCATCGAATGGAAATGGTGGCAGGGGCCGAACGATTGCTCCGGCCCGATCAACAGTCTCGGCTCGGCAAGCGACTTGATGAAACAGTTGCAGCGCATCAGCCTGGTGCGGTGCGACGAAGCGGCCTGGCGTTTCCTCGGCATTTCGCTACCCGGCTGGAATGTGCCGCTATCGCTCGGCCTGGCGCTGACCGCGCTGTGGGGCGCCAAAGCGGCGCGCGCGCGGCCGGAGTAGAGAATGGAAATCCTCATCATTGGCGGCGGCATTGGCGGGCTTACGCTCGGCCTGATGCTGCATCGCGCCGGCATCGCCTGCCGCGTGTTCGAGGCGACGTCTGAGTTGAAGGCCGTCGGCGTCGGCATCAACATTTTGCCGCATGCCTCGCGCGAGCTCTGCGCGCTCGGGCTGGAGGATGCGCTGGCCAAGGTCGCCGTCACCACGCGCGAATATTGTTTTTATAATCGCTTCGGCCAGTACATCTACAACGAGCCGGCCGGGAAATTCGCCGGCTACGACGTGCCGCAATTCTCGATCCATCGCGGCGATCTGCAGATGGTGCTGCTCGACGCCTTCGTCGAGCGCGCCGGCGCCGGCAAGGTGCTGACCGGCTGGCGTTGCACGCGCGTCGAGTATGACGGCGACGAGGCGGTTGCGCATTTCGTCGACGCTGACGGCAATGCATTGCCGCCGCAGCGCGGCGCGGCCGCGATCAGTTGCGAGGGCATTCACGCGACGCTGCGCAAGCAGCTTTATCCCGATGAAGGCCCGCCGAAATATTCCGGCATCAACATGTGGCGTGGCGTCACGCGCTGGCAGCCGATGCTGACCGGCGCCAGCATGGTGCGCGTCGGCTGGCATCATCCGGCGAAGCTCTTGATCTATCCGATCCGCAACAATATCGACGCGCAGGGCCGCCAGCTCGTGAACTGGGTCTGCGATATCGAGACGCCGCAATATCTGTCGCGTGACTGGAACCGGCGTGGGCGGCTGGAGGATTTCCTCCCCGCCATGGCGGATTGGAAATTCGACTGGCTCGACGTGCCGGAATTTATCCGCTCGTCCGACGCCATCCTCGAATATCCGATGGTCGACCAGGATCCGCTGCCGCGCTGGAGCTTCGGCCGGCTGACGCTGTTGGGTGACGCGGCGCATCCCATGTATCCGCGCGGCGCCAACGGTTCGGCGCAGGCCATTCTCGATTGCCGCGCGCTGTCCGATGCGCTCAAGGCGCACGCCGATCCCATCGCGGCGCTGAAGGCTTACGAAGATAAACGCCTGCCGGAAACCAGCAAGGTCGTGCTCGCCAACCGCAACGCGCCGCCCGACGCCATCCTGCACGAGGTCTACCGCCGCACCGGCGACAAGCCGTTCCGGCACATCGACGACGTCATCAGCCGCGACGAACTGGTCGCTCTCTCGGAGAGCTACAAGCGCGTCGCGGGCTATGACAAGGCAAAGCTGGCCTTAAAATGATAACGACCACGAATGAGGAGGCGCGGGTACATCCGCCGTCGCCTGCTTATCGTGGCCGTTTCCGCGCTCAGCTTTCGCCGCTCGCGGCTGATGATGGAGCCTAACTCAGCTCGACATCATCATTACAACCCATATGGCGACGATTTGTTCCGTTACAAGGGGTGGCCAGGCCGAATGTGGCGATGCAGCCTACGGCTCGAGTTCGGTATCCCAATAGAGATAATCGAGCCAGCTTTCGTGCAGGTAGTTCGGTGGGAACAGCCGGCCGTTGCGATGCAGATGATGCACTGTCGGCTGGAACGGCAGCTGCGAGGGAAACATCCGCGCTTCCGCCATCGTCAGGCTGCCCTTGCGCAGGTTGCACGGCGAGCAGGCGGCCACGACGTTGTCCCAGGCGGTGATGCCGCCACGCGAGCGCGGAATGAGATGGTCGAAGGTGAGGTCGTCGCGGTCGCCGCAATATTGGCAGGAGAAGCGGTCGCGCAGGAAAACATTGAACCGGGTGAAGGCCGGATGGGTCGAGGGCTTCACGTAGGTCTTGAGCGACACGACGCTCGGCAGCATCATTTCAAAGCTGGG
>JANMSZ010000045.1:0-2379 GCA_031389925.1 Hyphomicrobiales bacterium
TGAGGCAACAGTCGATCGCCGCCGGCGTCGTGCCCCAATCCACGTGCAGCTTGAGCGAACAGGCGCCGGCCTTGACCATTTCCTCCAGCGCCGCTGGGCGCGACGCGTTGCCCTTGCCGGCGAATCCGAGGTTCACGGGAAACGCATCGGCCGCCTGGATCATGCGCGCGAGATGCCACGGCCCGGGCGTGCAGGTGGTGGCATTAGTACCGGCGGCCGGCCCCGTGCCGCCGCCGAGCATCGAGGTGACGCCGGACATCAGCGCCTCGTCGACCTGCTGCGGGCAGATGAAATGAATGTGGGTGTCGAAGCCGCCGGCGGTGAGGATTTTGCCCTCGCCGGCGATGATCTCGGTGCCGGGGCCGATAATGATGGTGACGCCGGGCTGAATGTCGGGGTTGCCGGCTTTACCGATAGCCGCAATGCGGCCTTCCTTGATGCCGACGTCGGCCTTCACGATGCCCCAGTGATCGAGGATCAGCGCATTGGTGATGACGGTGTCGACGGCGCCCTGCTTATTCGTGATCTGCGATTGGCCCATGCCGTCGCGGATCACCTTGCCGCCGCCGAACTTCACCTCTTCGCCGTAGACGGTGAAATCCCTTTCGACTTCGATGATCAAGTCAGTGTCGGCCAGCCGCACGCGGTCGCCGGTGGTCGGGCCGAACATGTCGGCGTAAGCGGCGCGTTTCATCGTGACTGCCATATTTCATCCCCAAAGTTATCAACCGCAAACTCGACCACTCTTGCGTGCCGCGCAAAGCGGCATAGACTTCTCGTCAGGTCATCCATCTCTGGCTCTGCCGGACACGGATGGTCGCCATGGCCAGCGCGGGCATGGGACGTGGGTGCTCTTGCAGTATTCGTGGTCCATGTTTGCCGGTCCTGGCTCTCAGTTACTGGGTACCGTGTGGCGCGCTCACGCGCGCGGCCCGGAAATGGATCCGAGAGCTTGTGACGGGCAGACGACGGTCTGCCCGTTATGGCTTTTGGGGGTCCGCTTTTTGTTTGCGCATGATCTTGTCCGAAAACCGGTCCCACCCTCGGATCAAGTCCGAGGGCATGCTTTTCGGGATCATGCGCGCGGGTCACAGGCTGCGGCCGTCGTACTTCATCACCTCGAACTGTTCCGGGTCGACGCCGTCGAGGCAGCGCACGTTGATCATCACCATATCCTTGCCGCCCGGCCCCTTGCCGCTGGCAAACGACTGGATGCCGCAGGTCGCGCAGAACGGATGATTGATGAGGTGCTTGTTGAATTTGAAGGTCGTCAGGTCGCCCTCGCCCGACAGCAGCTTGAAGTCTTCGGCGGACGCTGCCGCCAACAACGAGCCCAATTTGGCGCAACGCGAGCAATTGCACGAGATCACCTTGCCGATGTCGGCCTGCACTTCGTAACGAACTTTGCCGCATTGGCAGCCACCGGTGTAAGTTTGTTTCATCGCGTCCTCCCTGTTGCAGTACGACTCTGCCAACAACGGAAGTCGACTAAAGTTTCCCCATCACGTCGCCGCGGAACCCGTAGACCGTCTTCTTGCCGGCAAGCGCGACGAGATTGACGTCGCGTGTCTGGCCCGGCTCGAAGCGCACCGCGGTGCCGGCGGCGATGTCGAGCCGCATGCCGCGTGCCTTCTTACGCTCGAATTTCAGCGCCGGGTTGGTTTCGAAGAAATGATAATGCGAACCGACCTGGATCGGCCGGTCGCCCGAATTGGCGACCGTGATCGTCACTGTCTTGCGGCCGGCGTTGAGCTCGATGTCGCCGTCCTTGATGAACATTTCGCCGGGGATCATGGCGCTACCCGCGCTTGAAGCGGGTGTAAACGATCACCGCGACCGCCAGCACCAGTGCGGCGATGCCGAAGGTGCCGACGTCGGGCAACATGCTGGTCTCGTGCGGATGCTGGTGCGGCGCAAATGAATCGTGGGCCTGGGCCGCACCGGCGGCCAGGGCGAAGAACAGCGAGACAAACAGTTTCATCGGATCACTCCTTATCGGATCGGATTGTGCACGGTGACGAGCTTGGTGCCGTCGGGGAATGTGGCTTCGACCTGGATGTCGTGGATCATTTCCGAAATCCCGTCCATGACTTGGTCGCGCGTGAGGACGTAGGCGCCCTTCTGCATCAGCTCGGCGACGCTTCTGCCGTCGCGCGCGCCTTCCATGATGAAGTCGCTGATGATCGCCACCGCTTCCGGATGGTTGAGTTTGACGCCGCGCTCAAGCCGCTTGCGCGCGACGATCGCGGCCATGGCGATCAGTAATTTGTCTTTTTCGCGCGGCGTCAGATTCATATTTTCCTCAACAAACTAATTAAGCCAGAGCCTCGGCACCGGCGCGCCGAGCGCAGCCAGCACCGCGATCAGATCGTGCCGCAG
>JANMSZ010000050.1:0-7130 GCA_031389925.1 Hyphomicrobiales bacterium
TCGGAGCGGCCAGCGCCTGACGCAGCATGCGGGCGAGATCGGCCGTTCTGTAAGGCTTGGTCAGCAGAAGGACGCCGGGATCGAGCCGGCCATGGTGCACGATCGCGTTCTCCGTATAGCCGGAGGTGAACAGCACCTTGAGTCCGCCGCGCCGTTTCGCCGCCTCCTCGGCAAGCCTACGGCCATTCATCGGTCCGGCCATGATGACGTCCGTGAACAGCAAATCGAACGCGGCGCCGCTGTCGATCATCGCTAGCGCTTCCTGCGCGTTCGACGCACTCATCGCTTTGTAGCCGAGCATCCCAAGCTGCACGATGACGGAGGCGCGCACGGCGGCATCGTCCTCGACGACCAAAATGGTTTCCTGGCCGCCAACGACCGGCACCACCGCCGATGGTCCGGCGTTCTCGTCCCGTCCGCCGCCGGCCCGCGGCAGATAGATCTTGAACGTCGTTCCCTGGCCCTCTTCGCTGTAAAGCTTGATGTGCCCGCCCGACTGCTTGACGAAGCCATACACCATGCTCAGGCCGAGACCGGTGCCCTTGCCGATGTCCTTGGCCGTGAAAAACGGCTCGAATATCCGCTCGCGATCGGCCTCGGGAACGCCGGGGCCGGTGTCGCTCACCGCCACCATCACATAGGCGCCGGGAACGACCTCGCTGTGCGCGCTTGCATAAGCCTCGTCGAGAACGGCGTTGCCGGTTTCTATCGTCAGCTTGCCGCCATCCGGCATGACGTCGCGCGCATTGACCGCCAAATTCAAGATCGCATTGACGAGCTGGGCAGGGTCGATCAGCGCCGGCCAGGTGTCCTCGTGCAGCCGCCATTCGATCTCGACGTGCTCGCCCAGAGTCGGCCGCAGCAAATAGACGGCTTCGGTTGCGGCCTCTCTGATATCGGATTTGCGCGGCTGCAACGGCGTGCGGCGCGCAAAGGCCAGCAGACGGCCGGTCAACTCGGCGCCGCGGTCCGCCGCGCCGCTGATCAGATTGACGATCGCCAGCAGATCGGGCTTGTCGGCCACCGCCTCGCCCAAAAGGTCGATGGTGCCGGTGACGACGGTCAGAACATTGTTGAAATCGTGCGCGATGCCGCCGGTCAACTGGCCGATCGCTTCCATCTTCTGCGATTGCCGCAGTTGCAGTTCGAGCTTGTTGCGTTCGGTGATGTCGCTCAGCGCGTAGGCGACGGCCTTGACCTTGCCACCCTCGAACATCGGGGCGGCGTCAAAACTAACGTCGACCAGGGAACCGTCTTTGCGCCGGCGCTTCACGCGAATATTGCGAGCGTCTCGCCGGCCAAGGCGCGCCCAAAGAGGTTGTCGTATTCCGGCTCCTGGCCGGCTGGAACCAGCCTATAGGGACGGCCCAGCGTCTCGTCGGCTGCGTATCCAAATATCTCTTCCGCGGCGCGGCTCCAGACCAGCACTGTGCGGTCGGGCGCCAGGCACAAGATGGCAACCGGCGACGCATCGATGACGGCGGTCAGCGTCTCCTTGGCGTTGCGCTCGGCCACCTCCAGGCGTTTTTGCGCGGTCATGTCGCGGCCGATGAAGAAATGCAGCTGTTCCGGCTCGGACCACACGCCCGTCCAGGTCAAGGTCACCGTGCGGCCGTCCTTGTGGACGTAGCGTGTTTCGAAATTCCGCATGGCGCGCCCGCGCCGCGCCAGCCGCATTTCGTTGCGCGTCGATTCAAGATCGTCGGGATGGATGAAATCGATGCCGATACGGCCGATCATCTCTTCCGGCCGATATCCCAGAATAGCGCTGACGCTCGGGCTCACCCGGATGAACTGGCCCTGCCGATCCGTGATCAGGATCAAATCCAGGGTGGTTTCAAAGATGCGGCTGTGCTGCTCGATCTCGCGCCGGAGCGCCCGCTCGATTACGGCGGCGCGGCTGCGGCTCTCCCGCACGAGCACGAGACCCGATGCGATCAAAGCGACAACCAGACCGGCCGTGATGCCCGCGAGCATATCGCCGCGCTGATACCAGAGCCCGGCGACGCTGATGACAAGCAGGACGGTCAGCAGACCGACCAGCCCAACGAGAACACCGCGGTCATGAATCCAGCCTGACGAGACTTTTGTCGGATGCAATTGCCGCTGCCCCCTGCGTGTTTCCCGCGATAGCTCCGCCGACCGTCTGCACGCT
Organism: Hyphomicrobiales bacterium; assembly: GCA_031389925.1. Classification (GTDB taxonomy): domain Bacteria; phylum Pseudomonadota; class Alphaproteobacteria; order Rhizobiales; family Xanthobacteraceae; genus Pseudolabrys. The sequence continues at coordinate 2,156 of JANMSZ010000050.1, forward strand.
GTCCGATAAAGTTCCATAAAAATTGCGGCGCACGAATCGAACCGATTCTTGCCACGCCTTCCGGCGTCTTGCGCAGTTATTTGATGTTCACAATCCGGATGACATACCTGGGTACCCCTCGGTTCCAGGGATCGCGGCGAAACGCTTTAAGTGAGCGCGCCCGTGACGTCGTCGAACAATTCGTCGACCGAGAATTTCCGCGGGATCAGCTTCTGGCGGAAGCTATAGTCGATGATGAGTTCGAGCGAACGGCGATTGGCCTCGACGCCGAAACAGCAGGGATTGAGCAGGCCGTTGTCCGCCGCAGGCGGCGCCGCGCGCCGGCTCTCGCGCAGCAGGCGGAAGATTTCCTTGACGATGTCGGGGCGGGATTTGGCGATGCTGTCGCGCACCACCATCATGTGGTTGATCGGCACGCCGCCATGCGTTTCCGAGCACCATCGCAATCGGATAGCTGCCGAGCAGCGTGAACAGTTTGGCCGGCGCCATCGAATGTTCCTCAATCTGCCAAGTTAATCCACCAGTGGCCGGGTAAAGTGCCACGTAAAGCAACGATCCATCATCGTAAAGCGCTATCGCCGTGATATCCTGAAGCGCATTGTCAGGCGCGTAAGGCCTACCTATTGTCAGCGCCAAACAAGCCTTTACGAGGAAAAAATGCTGCACCCCCTCACGCTCACCACCCACCGGTTGTTGCGACGCGCAACGCATATCGTCTGCGGAATAGCGCTTGCCGTGAGCGTCGCCCTGCCCGCGCAGGCGCAGACTTATCCGTCGAAGCCGGTGCGCGTCATCGTTCCCTACGGCCCCGGCGGCATCGCCGACGTGACCATGCGCATGGTGGCGCAGAATCTCAGCCAGCGTTTCGGCCAGCAGTTCGTCATCGAAAACCGGCCGGGCGCCGGCGGCGTGGTCGGTATGCAGGGCGGGCGGGACGCACCGCCGGATGGATACACCCTTGTCATGCTCGGCGGCGGCCTCACCATTGCCAAGGCGCTGTTCAAGACCCTGCCCTACGATATCGAAAAAGATTTCACGCCGATTTCGACCACGGCCTCCTATGGTCTGGTGATCACGACCAAAGCCGGCTCGCCGTACAAGAGCATCAAGGACGTGATCGCCGCCGCCAAGGCAAAGCCCGGCGCGCTGAACTTCGGCACCATCAATGCCGGCAGCGCCCAGAACCTGTCCGCCGAGTTGTTCCGCACCATGGCCGGCCTCGACGTCACGATCATTCCCTACAAGACGACGCCGGATCTCGCCAACGCCGTGCTGCGCGGTGATGTCGATGTCGCGTTCGAATATTACGTCGGCTTCCAGGCGTCGATCACCAACGACCAGATGACCGTGCTCGCCACCACGGGGCCCGCGCGCGCCAGTAATCTGCCGAACGTGCCGACCGTGATCGAAAGCGGCGTCGCCGGTTACAATGTCACGAGTTGGAACGGACTCGCCGTCCCCGCCGGCACGCCGGCCGAGATCGTCGCGACGCTCAACCGCGCGGTGGATGAGGCGCTGAAAACGCCCGAAGTGCAGAAGTTCTCCAACGCCGCCGGCATGGACGCGCGCGGCATGTCGTCGGAGGATTTGCGCAAGCGCATCCAGAGCGACGTCGCCAAATGGGCGCTGGTGATCGAGAAGGCCGGCATCGCCAAGCGATAGACGAACCGCAGGCCCTCTCTGCTCCAGCCTGAACCGAACCGACCATGAGCGACGCGCCGCTTTGCCCCGCACCCGATGCCCATCCGCATGCGCCGCATTTCGCGGTGCCGCCGGGCGCTACGGATTGTCATGCGCATGTGTTCGCGGCCGCGCGCTACGGCTATCAGGCGGAGCGCTCCTACACGCCGCCGGACTCGACCATCGGCCAACTACGCACGATGCATAAGACACTCGGCATCCAGCGGCTGGTCGTGGTGGCGGCGAGCGTGCACGGCACCAACAACAATCCGGTGCTCGACGCGATTGCGACCGACCCAAAGAATTTACGCGGCATCGCCACCGTCGGCGCCGACATCAGCGACAAGGAACTGGCGCGGCTCAAGGACGGCGGCATTCGCGGCATCCGCGTCAACCTGGTCGACAAAGGCGGCAATCCGTTCGGCTCGCTCGATGGATTGTCAGGGATCGCCGAACGCATCCGCGATCTTGGATTTCACATCGAACTGCTGGTACATGTCGAAAGCTTTCCCGATTTGCGCGCCCTGGCGAAGAAAATCTGCGTGCCGCTGTCGGTCGGCCATATCGGCTACACCAAGGTGGCCTCGGGCGGCTTGAACCATCCCGGTTATCAGGAATTCCTGGCGCTGCTGCGCGACGGCTATTTCTGGGTGAAACTCACAGGCCCGTCGCGGCTTTCCGCCCGTGAAAGCTTTCCCTATCCGGACGTCACCGCGATGGCGCAAGCCGCGATCCAGGCCGCGCCGGACCGCGTCGTCTGGGGCTCGGACTGGCCGCATGTCATGCAATACAAGCCGATGCCCAATGACGGCGACCTGCTCGACGCGCTCGCCGAGTGGGCTCCCGATGCGGTGCAACGGCAACGCATCCTGGTTGATAATCCGGCACGGCTTTACGGATTCTAAGCATTAGCTTCGCGTAACCCGTGCATTGCGGGGTGCGGTGCCTCCGGCTAAGACCTACACAACAAAATAGAAGGCGGGAGAAACGATGACACACAATCTCAAGATCGCAGCGTCGTCGCTGATCGCGGGCCTGCTGCTGACAGCGCCTGTTCAGGCGCAGGATTTCGGCAGCCAGCCGATCCGGGTGATCGTCGGCCTTGCCGCCGGCGGCGCCACCGACGTCACCGCGCGCATGATCGCGCAGAAGATGACGGAGAGCCTCGGCACGACAGTCATCGTCGAAAACCGACCGGGCGCGTTTTTCGAGGCGGCTTATCGCGAAGTCACCAACGCAAAGCCGGACGGCCACACGCTGTTCATGATATCCGCGAGCACGACGGTCGCTCAGCCCGTGCGCAAGGATTTCCCCTACGACATCCGTAAGCTGGTTGCGATTTCGGAAATATCGCAAGGCCCCTTTATCCTTACCGCGCGCAAGGGCCTCAACTTCAAAACCGTCAACGACCTGGTCGACTACGCCAAGAAGAACCCGGGCAAGGTTAGCTTCGGTTCCGGTGGCGGCGCGGGAAGCTCGCTGTCGCTCTCGACCGAGTTGTTGCGGCTGCGCGCCGGCATCAACATCATCAACGTGCCCTACAAGGGCGCGGCCAACGCGCTCACCGACCTGCTCGGCGCGCATATCGACGCCATGTTCGATGCGCTGCCGCTTGAGGTCGCGCAGGTGAAAGCCGGCGCCGTAACCGGGCTTGCCGTCACCGGCGCCAAGCGCTCGCCGGCGTTACCGGAAGTGCCGACCATGATCGAATCCGGCTTCAAGGATTTTGAGGCCTATAATTACTTCGGCCTGCTGGCCACCCCCGGCACGCCGCCGGCCATCGTGAAGAAACTACAGGCGGCGGTCGTCAAGGCTGTCGCGTCGCCCGATATCATTGCCGAGTTCGAGAAACAGGGCATGGCCCCGGTCGGCGGCACGCCGGAAGAATTCGCCAAGATGCTGGCGGGGGACCTCGAGCGCTGGACGTCAGTGATGAAGCAAGCCGGCATCGAGCCGCAATAGACTTTCGCTGCAGTATTTCACGGGGCCGGCTCGGTTGGGCCGGCCCCGCGCGTTCAAGCTGCCGCGACCGGAATCAGCTTGAGATAGCGCGACACGGAGTCGTTCGGCAGCACGCCTTTCGCGATGAGGTGGTGGATGCAGTTGCCGGCAAGGTCGAACGAGCCGTAGCAATAATGCGCCACCAGCGCCAAATGCTTCAGCTGCTCCACACTCATTTTATCGCCGCGGGTGAAATCGCGGACATAGACCATATCGCCTTCGAGGATCTGGTTGATGTGCGCGAGACGGTCGGTCGCATTCTGGATCGGCAGGATCATCCGCTTCTCGACATTGGCGATCATGTGCGGAATGAGGCCGAGCGACCGCAGCGCCGAGTCGATCTCGCCGAAGCCGGGCTGGTTCTGGTAAAGCTGCACGAACGACACTTCGGTTTGCACACAGATGGCGTTGGCGAGCAACGACCGGCCGTTGCGGAAGATCGATAGTTCCGAACCCTGCACGTCGATTTTCAGATAATCGAGCGCCTTGATTTCCGTCATGCTGTCGAGCGTGCGCGTCTCCATCGGGACTTGCCGGTGCACCGTCCCGAAATGCGCGTAGAACGGAAAGCAGTCGAGCGCCTTGGGGTCCGGCGTCAGCAGGCTGCTCATGCCGGGCGCCTGGCAGATGTTGAGCATGCCGGTGGAGCCGTCGCCGACGGCATAAGGCAGATACGTCTCGAGGTCGCCTTTGCGCGCCATCAGCGCTTCGAACTCGGCCTGCTGCGGCTCGAAGCCGATCACGGTGCACAGCCGCTGCTGGAGCATGTGATAGTAAGGCGGATAGCCGTCGGTCGGATTGGCGCCGATATCGACGATCGCGGTGAGCCGCTCGGCGCGCAAGAGGTCGGCCAAGCCGGTCGGATTATTGTCAATGGTGGCCACGGTTGCGCCTTGAGTCGCTGCGGAAGGCTGAGTCTAGCGTCAAGCGCTCAGGAAGCGAGCGCTAAACCGGACTAGCCCCCGGTTTCCGCTTCGACCGGGAACGACCGCCCTACTCCGCTGCTTCCGCCTGTGGCCTCACAGCCTCGACCTTGGCGGCGCAGAACTTGAACTCCGGAATCTTGCCGAACGGATCCAGCGCCGGATTGGTGAGCAAGTTCGCAGCCGCCTCGACGTAAGCGAAGGGAATGAACACCACGCCGTCGGGCACGGCGTCGTCCTGGCGCGCGGCCAGTTCGACTTCGCCGCGGCGCGTGATGACCTTCACCATGTCGCCGGGCTGGATGCCGAGCGCTTGAATCGTGCCGCGCGACAGCTGGGCTACCGCCGACGGCTCGAGCGCGTCGAGCACC
>JANMSZ010000055.1:0-2779 GCA_031389925.1 Hyphomicrobiales bacterium
GCGCCTCGGTCCACGCCACGCGCTCCTCGATCGCCGACGGCGCGTTCGAGAACGACGTCGAGACCCTGCTGCAGATGCGGCGCCTGTTGGACTTCCTGCCCAGCAACAACACCGAGGGCGTGCCGGAATGGCCGAGCGGCGACGACATCACCCGCGAGGACGCCGCGCTCGACACGCTGGTGCCGGCCAATCCGAACAAGCCCTACGACATCAAGGAGCTGATCCTGAAGGTCGCCGACGAGGGCGATTTCTTCGAGATCGCCGAGGCGTTCGCCAAGAACATCGTCACCGGCTTCGGGCGCATCGGCGGCCGCACCGTGGGCTTCGTCGCCAACCAGCCGATGGTGCTCGCGGGCGTGCTCGACATCGACGCCTCGCGCAAGGCCGCGCGCTTCGTGCGCTTCTGCGACGCCTTCTCGATCCCGATCGTCACCTTCGTCGATGTGCCCGGCTTCCTGCCCGGCACCGACCAGGAATATGGTGGCCTCATCAAGCACGGCGCCAAGCTGCTGTTCGCCTACAGCCAGTGCACGGTGCCGCTGGTGACGGTGATCACGCGTAAGGCCTTCGGCGGCGCCTATGACGTGATGGCGTCAAAGCACGTCGGCGGCGATTTGAATTACGCCTGGCCGACGGCGCAGATTGCCGTGATGGGCGCCAAAGGCGCGGTCGAGATCATCTTCCGCGCCGACATCGGCGACAAGGATGCCATCGCCGCGCGCACCAAGGAATACGAGGATCGCTTTTTGTCGCCCTTCGTCGCCGCCGAGCGCGGCTATATCGACGACGTCATCATGCCGCATTCGACGCGCCGCCGCTTGGCCCGTGCGCTGGCGATGCTGAAGGGCAAGAAGGTCGAGATGCCCGGCCGAAAGCACGACAATTTGCCGCTCTAATGACACCGGCGCGGGTTTTGTTATGATGCGGGGCAGGAAACCAATTGGGGGGACCTGCCATGGCCAAAATCGAAAATACGCCACTCAAGCTCGTGCTGAAGGAAGGCCCGCTGACGCTGACGCTCGACAAGGAAACCGGCAAGGCGACGCTGCAGCAGAAAGTCCTGCTGTGGAGCAAGAAGCCGGTGGATTTCCCGCTCACCGAGATCGACGACATCGCGGTGAAGTCGGACAAAGACGGCCTCTCGGGCGCAACCATCTATCACAGCGTCCTGCACCGCCGCACGGGCGAGATCACGGTGCTCACCACCGGCGAAGCCAAAGATACCGAGGCGACGGTGAAAGAGCTGCGCGGTTTCATCGGACTTTAGGGCTCATCGCGGGCTGGCAAAGGACATCGCCGTGACGCGCGAACAGATCGGCGTGCTGGCCGCGGTGGCGTCGAGCGCGCTGGGCGGCATTGCCGGCGGCACCACGCGCTTCGTGATCGGCGCGACCGACGCCGTCACCCTTGGCGTGTTCCGTTTCGGCATCGGCTTTCTTATTTTGCTGCCCGTCGCGCTGTGGATGAAGTCGCGCTGGCCGCGTGGCCGCGACTGGATAGCGGTCGTGCTGCTGGGGCTGTTGTTCTTCTTCGCCTTCTCGGTGCTGTTCAACCAGGCCTACAGCTTCACCACCGCGGCGCGCGGCGCGCTGACGCTCTCGACCATGCCGCTGATGACGATGCTGGTCGCGGCGGCGCTCGGCATCGAAAAGCTGACGCTGCGCAAGACCGTCGGCGTGCTGATCGCGATGGGTGGCGTCGCGTTCGCGCTGTTCATCGGCCTGTCGAATGCGCCGCCGGGCGCCTGGCGCGGCGAACTGATCATGGCGGCGGCCACGTTCTGCATCTCGCTGTACAATGTGTGGTCGCGGCCGTTCATTGCGCGCTCCGACCCGCTCGCCTTTCTCACCGCCGGCATGGGCGCGGCGGCGCTGTGCCTGACGGTGTGGGCTTTCATGATCGGCGGCTTTGCGGCGGCGGCCGATTTCGGCGCTCCGCAATGGCTCGCGGTGGCCTATCTCGGCCTTCTGGGCAGCGCCTTGACGTTTATCCTCTGGGTCTTTGCACTCAGCCGCGCCAGCCCGACCAAGGCTGCGGTGACCATCACGGTCAATCCGATCTTTGCCTCGGTGGTCGGCGCGCTGGCGATCGGCGAGGGCATCGGCCTCAACCTGATCGTGGGTTTGGCCGCCGTCGGCTGCGGCATCTGGATCGCGACGACGGAGGGGCGGAGCAAGGCCGAGTGACGGCGAAATGCCGCACCTCCAGTTGCGCCCTTGCCGCTTTCCCGAATGCCGCGCACTCTTGCCCCATCTGATCGCCAAAAAGGCGACATCGATGGGGAGACGCATGGCCAATCTCAAAGCACGACTCCGCTTGCTCGCATCCGCGACCGCGCTTTTGGCTCTCGCCGCCACGGCGCCCGCGCAGGCGCAATATCCCGAGCGCAACATCACCTTGATCGTGCCCTATGGCGCCGGCGGCGGCACCGACGTCACCGCGCGCATGCTGGCGCGCGACCTCGAAGCGGCCATCGGCAAGCCGGTGATCGTCGAGAATCGCGCCGGCGGCGGCGGCTGGGTCGGCTGGGGCGCGCTCGCGCAGGCCAAGCCCGACGGTTACACCATCGGCTATCTCAACGTGCCGAGCAAGTATGCCGGCTAACTCGACAAGCAGTACAAGCGCACTGAGACGCTGGACAGCTTCACGCCGCTGATGAACCACGTGCTCGATTATAATGTCTGGGCGGTGAAGACGGACTCACCGTTCAAGAGCGTCAAGGATGTCATCGAGGCCGCCAAGAAGGCGCCCGAGAGCATCTCCGTCTCGGCGTTCGGCG
>JANMSZ010000058.1:0-6093 GCA_031389925.1 Hyphomicrobiales bacterium
ACACCATTTTCAAGTTGTCGCCGTCAACGGCCGCCGCATCGTCGGCGCCGTGCGCGATACCGTGCATCTGCCGCCGATGACCAGCGTGACAATCGCGTTCGACGCAGACAATGCCGGCAAGTGGGCGTTCCACTGCCATCATCTTTACCACATGGCAACCGGCATGATGGGTTTTGTCCATTACGCCGGGGTCGGGTGACGGTCAATTCGTAATACTGACCGTGCCGTGTCAACGCGTTAAAATCTCTAAGTCAAAAGGCGGCGACCTCACGACAGGCGCTTATCATTCTTGTCGCTCGTCGCCGTTATTCGCGTGAATTGGCGATGGGACGCTTGCCAACGGGCGAGACCATCTCAGGGCTTACCCCAGGGCGCGCAAGGCGCAATCGCATTTCCCTAATCTCCTGTGTGAATTCCCTGTTCTTTCTCAGAATTTCCCTGCTCCCTTGGATAGGGAATTTGCCTCTAACGTTCCGAAATGATTGGCCTAACCTTGACTCGAAATCCGGAAGTAGCCTCAGAATCGAAATAATCCCTGTTCTTTTCCCTGTTAGCAGGGAATTTAGCAGTGGAGACTGGTTCGCCTGCGACTGCGTCCGCCACCAATGTTTTCAATTTGTCGCTGCCGGCATTGATGCGGAGCGTGACGATGTCACCATCGCGCCGGTGCCGAACACCGGCAGCAGCAGTGTCATTTTCGGCCTGATGGCGGCGAAGGCTCTAGAGGAGCGGCTGATCGACGGCTTCTGGGCCAACGGTCTGATTGCAGGTTCGAGGCGTGCCGTAGCCGCCACGTATCGATCATGAGCGCAGAAACCGGGCGAGGGGGCCTGCCGGTCGTACGACTGCTTTACCGCCCCATCGAGCTGATGTGATCGTACTTGCCTACGGAAAAATGCGAGTTCGGCGACGACGGCACATACAGCGGCATCGCGTCCTCCCAGCGGCTGTCGGTCAGCATGCGCTTGCCGCTGCCGTCGGCGTTCATGATGAAGATCTGGCCGTATTGCTGGAAGGTGTTGTCGTAGAGCGCGGCCTCGTCGCGGAATCCGTAAATACTGCTGTTCCACATGATTTTTCCGTCGACGGTCCACACGGCGTGACCATCGCCGCCGCGGTCGGTCGTGAGGCGCATCAAGTCCGTGCCATCCGGGCGAACCGTGAAGATATCGAAATTGACATCATCCACCCGGCGCGTGAACAGAATGCGACTGCCGTCGGGCGACCAGTCCGGCAGATTGTCGTATTGGGTAGTCAACACGCGCGTTTTGCGGCTCTCGACATTGAGAATGCGCAGGCCGACATTGTTCTCGCCCCAGACGCGATAGACGAGTTCCTTGCCGTCGGCCGAATAGCTCGGAAAACCGGAATGCACCGAGCCATCGGTTAGCGCTTCGAGGTCCGTACCGTCGCGGCGCACGCGCATGATCTTTGCCGTGCCGGTATTGCGCGCCTGGAACCACTCACCGAGGCCGAAAGCGACCCATTGGCCATCGGGCGAGATCGTCGGGTGGAAGGCGCCAGCCAGGCCCACCCGGATCTTGTTGGGATCGAGGCCGGCGCTGCTCGCCTCGAAGATGCGCTTCCGGTTGGACCCGTCGGGATCCATGATTCCGATCGACGAATTCTGCGCTTTCTCGGTGATGATGAGCTTGCCGTCGCGCGACAGAATGGGAAACACATCGGTGTGGCGGTATTCCCAGTCCGGGTACCAGCTATAGAGTTGCTTGTTCTGTGGCCGCGGTTTGAAGTCCAGCTTCTCGTAGATGATGGTTTTGCCATCCGGCGACCACGTCGGCGAACGGAACGTCGCCTTAAAGCCGGGTTTGCCGGAGGTATAATAGACACCCTCGTCGGCGCCGCCCTTGCGGTGATAACCGATCTCAGATCCGCCAAGGAATTGCGGGGAGATTTTCAGACCCGGACCCGTGGTGTGCTCTTGTCGTTCACCTGTTGCCACATCGACCGAGACGATCTGCGAGACAACCCTGCCGACGAGATTGGGCCGGCGTGCGCCCCAGGTATCTTCCGTGGTCATCTCGTAGAACACCACGCGCTTGCCGTCGGGTGACCAACTGGGTGAACCGAGGCAGCAGCCGGGCTTGGATGCGATGCGGCAGAAATCCTTTGCGCGTGGAGACAAAAGCGAGGCGCGTTCCGTCCGGTGAAAGCGACACCTGTGTCTATCATCAGCCCGGTGTCGATCTGCTCGCCAAGGTCATCCCCGTCGAGAATATCCTGTTCGGTTCGGAAATGATCGGCGCGGTCAGAGGGATCGATCCGGAAACCGGCTTCTACTTCGACGATACCAAGCGTTACGTCGATGCTTTGCTGTTCCTCAACGCGGAAGACCGTGCGAATATCTACGAGCATAACGCCCGCCGAATCTATCCGCGGCTCAATACCTGGCTTGATCGCCGGAAAAGCGCGTGAAGGCTCGATAAAACCGGCGCAGTTGTAGCAGCACCAGCATCCACTGAAAAAAACCGAGTGAGGACACAATGGCCGAGCTTCCGCGATTGAACGGTATCATCAAGGCTCTGGAGCAGGGCAAACACGCAATCACCTGCTTCCAGCCGGCCGAGATCAGCATCGCCGTCGAGATGACGCAGTCCAAATACGACGGCGTCGTCTACGAGATGGAGCACCTGTACTGGGACGGCAAGCAATTGCGCGACACCCTGCAGTACTCGCTCAACCGGGGGCAGATCGTGACGGCAGGCTCGGTCGCGCCGATGGTAACGCCAACCGTGCGCATCCCGGTGAACGGCGTCGAGAAGGGACAATGGATGGCCAAGCAAGCCCTCGACATGGGCTGCTATGGCATCGTCTGGCCGCATATATCCACCGCCGATCAAGCGTACAACGCGATTTCCGCTTGCCGATATCCGCGAATGAAGGACAAGCCGAACTATGAGCCGGCCGGCATCCGCGGCGATGGGCCGGTTCAGGCGGCGCGGTACTGGGGCGTGTCACAGCCTGAGTACTACAAGCGGGCCGACGTTTGGCCGCTCGACCCCAAGGGCGAAATCTTCGTGATTCTGCAGATCGAGGACCTGGAAGGGATTCGTAATCTGAAAGACATCCTGAAAGTGCCCGGCATCGGTACTATTCTCATCGGCGAGGGGGATCTTTCCCAGGAACTCGGGTGCCCGCGGGACTACGAGAGCAAGGTGGTGCTCGAGCACATGGCCGAGATTGTCGCCCGCTGCAAAGAAGCGAATGTTATCGTCGGTCATCCCCACGTCACGAACGCCAATGTCGAGCGCGTCATCCAGGAGGGTTACCGCTTCTTGATGTGCGCCGCACCGCGCAGTTTCGCCACGCTCGAAAATACCCGCAAGGTCACTGGCCGCTAGTGATTTTCGTTGGCTAGCGCAATACGGCTTCGCGAAGGCCAGTTGCCTCGCAGCATCGAAGTGGCTCGGCTATAACCAGACCGTTATGGCCGCTTGAGTTCGACGAGCCGACAACTCTAGGTCTAGGATTTTGCCTTCCGGTGGGCTGTCAGGCCAAGAAGCTCCAGCGTCGTCTCGCCGGCTTGCAGCCGCTTCATGGTCACGGCTTCCTTATCGGTGTGTTTGCGCGCGCCGAAGTGCGCGGCATCACTGGAATTATCATTGACGGCGGCCGGCTACGTGGCCGGCTATTGGGGCGAAGTGCTCACCGTAGCCGTGGATTGCTAGATTGTCGCCGGGCGCGCAGCGCAAGGGATAGGCAGGCCCCGCGACCGCGGCGCCGGACCACACGGGCCGGATCGCATAGTCGAGTGCGCAAGGCAGACCGGATGCCTCGCACAACGTGGACGTTCCGTGGCGCAGCAACTCGTCGAGGATGTCGTGATACGGGGTTATCTGGCCAATCCGATCTGGGGAGGGGCTTTATTAGTTGCCGCGGACGAACCTTTCTATGCGATACGCCGATACGAGAAACGTATCGGCGGGATCAGTGGGTCCGTTCCGCTTTGCGCAAGGCGCTCGTCAACGCCGGTATCTTCTCCATCTCGGTCCCTAAGTCGATAGCGATTTCGACAATCGAGGGGACGACATCCTTCCTTCGCGTCGGATCCCACGCCGCCGCGACAGTGACGACTTCGATTTTTTCGACCAGCGGCCTGAACACGACATCGCCGCCTCCGAACCGCATCGATCGGCTCGGCACCATGCCAATCGCATCGGCGCAACCGACGAAGGCTATCTGGGAGACCGCCGATCTGACCTCATAGACGACGCGCGGCGAAAATCCCACCTCCCGGCATGCGCTGACAACTTGGTCGAAAAAGCTCGGACTGACCCGCCGCGGCGACAGCACCAGGTTTTCATCCGCAAGCTCCGCCAGGGCGACGCGATCGTGTTTGGTAAGGCGGTGATCGATCGGCAGCACGACAACCAGGTGATCCTTGACGATGGGCCGTATCTCGAGCGCGCTGACCGGCTGATCGAAGCGCGCAAGGGCGATATCGATGGCGCCATTTTGCACCGCGGAAAGCGCGCTGGCGCTGTCCATCTCCGAAAGCGAAAGCGAAAGGTGCGGGTAGCGCTGCTTTGCGATCCGCGTCAGCCGCGGCATGATGTCGAAAATCGCGGCATTGACCGCGCCGATCGTCACCGACGTGTCGCGGCCCTGGCGGGCGTCCATGACTTCGAGTTGCAGCCGTTGCGCGTGCTCCATGAAGCGCTGTACCGGGCCTAGAATTTCGCCGCCCTCCTTGGTCAACCGCACCCCCTGTCGCGATCGCTCGAACAGCTTGACGCCCAGCGACTGCTCCAAAACCTGGATCTGCTGGCTCAGCGGCGGTTGCGACATTCCTAGGCGCTTTGCCGCCTTGCCGAAGTGGCGCTCCTCGGCAACCGCCAGGAAGTACCAAAAGTGCCGTAACAGCCGGAAATCGATCATTGGATATGTTCCTGATATGGGCAGTTCAGCCCGCAATTCCGAGAAAAATGGTGCATTGCGACGGCGTCTTCCACGCTCATGACGTTTTTCATATCAAACCATGAGCTTAATCGGAATGGACTTGAACACGCCAATTTCGCTCAATTCGGGCCAGCGGCTTCAAGATCATCAAGGTCCCGGTTACCGCCGGAAAAGAAGGCCGCGGGAGGAAGCGATGTTGGGCAGATTCAGCGTACGCCTGTGCGCCGGCTTGTTGGTTGCTTTGGCGATTGCGGTTGTCGTCGGCAATCTGGGTATTGCGAGCGCGCAATCGAAATATCCGGAAAAGCCGGTTCGTATCATCCTGCCGTTCGGTCCAGGCGGCGTTGCCGACGTGACAATGCGGCTTGTTGCGCAAAAGCTCACCGAGCGGATGGGACAGAGCTTCATCGTCGACAACCGTCCGGGGGCGGGTGGAATTGTCGGCGCCAAAGCTGCGTTGTCGTATCCGCCCGACGGCTACACTTTTTATCTCGCCGGCAACGGCACTGCGATCAGCCAGACACTGTTCAAGTCGCTGCCGTATAACGTGCTGACCGATTTCGCGCCGGTCACAGCCTTGGCACAGTTCGACATGCTGCTGGCGACGAAGGCGGACTCGCCGCTCGACTCAGTTCAGAAAGTAGTCGCCTACGCAAAGGCAAATCCCGGCAAGATGAATTTCGGCACTGTTGCCACCGGCAGCACACAGAACCTGTCGGCGGAGTTGTTCAAATTGCTCACCGGCGCGGACGCTGCCGTGGTCATTTTCAGAACCACACCCGATCTGGTAACGGCGATCATTCGCGGTGATATCGATGTCGGCTTCGACTTCTTCGCAGCGTTCCGTCCGACGATTGAAGGCAAGCAACTCAAGATCATTGCCACCTCCGGCGCACATCCGAATGCCGCGTTGCCGGGCGTGCCGACAGTCAAAGACAGCGGCTATCCGGAATACCTGGTGACGAGTTGGAATGCGTTGCAAGCGCCGGTCGGCATCTCCCCCGCTATCGTCAAGAAAATAAATGAGGAAGTGAACGCGGTGCTGGCCATGCCCGACGTCAAAGCCCGGATGGCTGATCTCGGCATGGAGCCGATGATTGGTACGCCCGAACAAATGCGCGAGCGCATGGCGCATGACATCAAGAAATGGGCCGCCGTCATCGATAAGGCCGGCAT
>JANMSZ010000081.1:0-19528 GCA_031389925.1 Hyphomicrobiales bacterium
CAATACGCACGGCGCGCGCCCAATGGCCGCGCTCGGTGATCGCCTTGCTCTTGCCGTCGCAGGCGAAGGTGAACTGACAGGACAGACGGCGGTGGGCGTTCTGATAGACCACGCCGCAGATGTCGTTGGGATAAAAGCCGGAGAAGGCGCGGTTCACGACGACCTGGGCGACCGCCATTTGTCCGCGCACCGGCTCGCTGCGGGCCTCGAAATAAATCGCATTGGCGAGACACTTCTCGGCCTTGGCGTATTCCTTACCTTCAAGTTTCAGGCGCTGGGCCGGCGACGGCGGCGGCACGCCCGGCGCCTCGCGCGGCATCGGCACCATGTTGAGCGGGATCGCGGCGGACATCGGCAGCGACGCCGATGACGGCACGACGCCCGACGGCATCGCATTCATATCAAGACTGGCGAGCTTGAACGGCTCGGTCGGACGGGCATTGCCGCGCAGATCGGACCGGATGTACGGTGGCTGCGTCACCATCGCGAATTCGACCGCATCCTGGCTGCCGGCTTCCGCGAGGCCATCGACCGGCGAGTGGCTCGACTTGGCGCGGGGCTTCTTCACGGCGACGGAGAAGCCGTCGCGCGGGATGGCGGCGACGGCGTAGGACTCGTCGGACGTGAACGAAATGCGCTCGATGCCGGAGCGGATGTGTTCGGGAAGATCGGCGACGCGAAAATTGCTTTCGCGCATTAGCGCGGCGGCGTTCTCGACGGTCCGAATGTTGGCGAGATCGAGCGCACTGAGCGTCACCGCCGCGACCGCGAAAATGATGCAGATACGCTTGGCGTAGCGGAAGATCTTTTCTTCGATCGTCTCGCCGAACGGATCGTAATCGATGGCACGCGTCAACAAAGTTCAACTCCCCCGATACGGCCGCACGAATTTTCTTCGCGGCGGACAAGCGACCATAGCGGGGGATTTTGAACTTTAGACATTTGTTAAGAAATTTTTAATCAGTAAGGAAAATGGGCGTGCTTAATTTAACCACGTGAATACGCGGCTATTTGCGTGTGTCGCGGCGCCTCGCAGGGGAAGGTCGCCAGTCCCCGCACGCCGGGCGTCTCGCACCGTTCCGGCCCTAAAACAGGGTTTCCCAGCGTTCTTGAACCTTTAACCGTGCCCTCCCATATTAGGCGGGACCGGACGGCAGTCGCCGACCGGTTGGGCGCCCGCGAGGGGCCCGTTCAAAGTCGCTTCAAGCGAGGACTTTGAGGACCAATGTCACGAGTTCCGTCACTATCCAGTCCGTTCCTGCTGGGCTTCGACGAAATCGAGCGCGTGCTCGACCGCGTTGCCAAAGGCGCCGACGGCTATCCGCCTTACAACATCGAACGGCTGGCGCATGACGGGCAAAATCCCGAACGGCTCCGCATCACGCTGGCCGTCGCCGGCTTCACCCGCGACCAACTCGACGTCTGCGTCGAGGAAAGTCAGCTGGTGATCCGCGGACGGCAGCAGGACGACAAGAGCCGGCAATATCTCCACCGCGGCATCGCCGCGCGCCAATTCCAGCGCACCTTCGTGCTGGCGGACGGCATGGAGGTGCTGGGTGCCGACTTGAAAAATGGATTGTTGTCGATCGATCTGGTGCGGCCGCAAGCCGAACGGATCATCAAGACGATCGCCATCAACGAGTTGGAATGACGGACTTGTGAAGCAGGACTCGACCGCGTCGAGCGTTGAATAGGAAAGGAGTCGAGGGCCATGAATACCACCGACAAGACGATTGAACTGAACGTTGCTCCTCCCGTGATCACGCAGGAGGCACTGGCGCATCTCGGCGACGGCCGTCTGGCTTACGTCAAGGCGATTAGCTCCGAGGACGTCGCGAATCTGTTTCCGCAGGCGCCGAAGATCGAGCCGGGATTGACTCTGTTTTCCCTGCATGCCGCCGACGGCACGCCGATCATGCTGACCGACACGCGCGAAGCCGCGCTGGCCAATGCCTGGAGCCAAGAGCTCGAGGCGGTGAGCGTTCACTAAAACGCTCGGCCTTATCCTACGAATACGAAAAGGCGCCGCCACCTCATTGGTCGCGGCGCCTTTTTATTTCGAGAAAGTGTCCTTACGCCGCGCTCGCGGTCGACATCGCCAGCACCGCATAGAGCGCATCGGCGTCGGTCGACTCGCGTAGTTTGCGCGCGATCTCCGGATCGCGCAGCAGGCGGGCGACACGCGCCAGCGCCTTGAGATGATCGGCGCCCGCGGTTTCCGGCGCGAGAAGAAGGAAAATCAAATCGACCGGCTGGTTGTCGAGCGATTCAAAGTCGATCGGGCGCTCGAGGCGCGCAAACAATCCGAACAGCCGGCCGAGTTTCGGCAGCTTGCCGTGCGGAATGGCGATGCCGTTGCCGACGCCGGTAGAGCCGAGCTTCTCACGCTGCAACAGAATTTCCAGAATCGCGCGTTCGCCCTGACCCGTGAGCTCGGCCGCGCGCGCGGCGAGTTCCTGGATCGCTTGCTTCTTGCCGTTGACCTTGAGCGCCGGAATAATTGCCGTCGGCGCGACGAGATCGGTGAGCGTCATGGACCTGTCCGATGATCGAAAAAACAGCGCGGATGTTCAATGGGTTTGTGAGGTCGCGGTCCTTATAGAGCGGCCGGCGGCAAGGTCAATGGCCGCCGACGCCGCGCAACAGGCCACAGGCGGGAACCGGTGCCGCCCGAAATACTCATGTTGCCTCTAATGTGGCCGGCTATGCCTCAAAACGATCACGTCCGGATACGGCGCGAGACCGTATCCGGCGTTCGTCGCGCTTTGATCATTCGCCGCGATGGCGTTGATGGCTTTTGAGGCGGCGCTTGTAGCGGCGAAGCTGGGTTTCGATGTGCTCGGATGCCTCGGCGGCGCTTTCATAAGCGTCAGCCGCCATGCCTTCGGCCTGCAACATCGCACCCGAGTCCAGATGCAAAACGCATTCCGTGCGAAAGCCGAAGCCGTCTTTGCCGACGGTGGCCTGGCCGGAATAGCCGCCATGAAAATATTTCGATGTCGCTTCTTCGACGCGATCCGTAATTCGTTGTGACAGCGCCGAGCCGATGTTGATGTTTTTTCCCGATACGCGCAAAGGCATTCGTTACGCCTCCTTGGCCGGGCGGCGGAAACCGCCGCACATTTAGCTATGAGCTAAACACCTCAGTCTAGAAAAGTTCCTTACGACGATCCGGCAAGCTTGCACCGTTTGTTTAAGGATTCCTAGAGCGCAATCGGTTTAAGTGGAATTGCGATTGCGCTCTAAGTTTTTGATTTGGTGCATGATCCCGAAAAGTCTGCGACTTTTCGGGATCATGCACTAGGCATTTGCGGCTTGTTTCTCGCGCCGGCGTTGTACCGAAGAGGGAATACGCATCGCTTCACGGTATTTGGCGACCGTGCGGCGCGCAATATCGATGCCGACCTCGCGCAGCCGGTCGACGATAGTGTCGTCCGACAGCACGTCGACGGCGGTCTCGCCGTCGATCAGATGGCGAATGCGATGGCGCACCGCTTCGGCCGAATGCGCCTCACCGCCATCGGACGCCGCGATCGACGACGTGAAGAAATATTTCAATTCGAAAATGCCGCGACTGGTCGCCATATATTTGTTGGCGGTGACGCGCGACACGGTCGACTCGTGCATGCCGATGGCGTCGGCAACCGTTTTCAGATTGAGCGGGCGCAGATGCTGCACGCCTTTGGTGAAGAAGCCGTCCTGCTGGCGGACGATTTCGCTGGAGACTTTCAGGATCGTCTTGGCGCGCTGATCGAGCGCGCGCACCAGCCAGGTCGCGGTCTGCAGACAATCGGCGAGATAAACCTTGTCTTTGTCGTTGCGGGCGCCCTTCGACACTTGCGCATGATAACGCTGGCTGATGAGCACTTTCGGCAGCGTGTCGGAATTCAACTCGACCTGCCAGCTGCCATCGGGCGCTGCGCGCACATAGACGTCGGGAACAATGGGCTGCACCAGCGTCGAGCCGAAGGCGAGGCCGGGCTTGGGATTGAGATTGCGGATCTCGGCGATCATGTCGGCGAGGTCCTCGTCGCCGACGCCGCACAGTCTGCGCAACGCCGCGAGATCGCGCTTGGCCAAAAGCTCGAGATGTTCGACCAGCGCCTGCATCGCCGGGTCGTAGCGATTGCGATCCTTGAGCTGCAGCGCGAGACATTCGGTGAGACTGCGCGCGCAGACGCCGGGCGGATCGAGGGTCTGCAAAATCGTAAGCACGGCTTCGACGTCGCCGCGCGTCGCGCCGAGTTTTTCGGCGACCGTCTCGAGATCGCCGCTCAGGTACCCAGTCTCGTCGACCATATCGACGAGGTAGCGGCCGATCATGCGTTGCGCCGGATCGGAAATCGCCAGCGCCATCTGCTCGGCGAGATGATCGGCAAGCGTGATTTCGGCGGTGACGAAGGATTCCAGATTGTAGCTGGAGTCCTCGGAGCCGCCGCTGCCGACGCCCGACCATTCCGAATAGGCCGGCGGCGGGGTTTCGGTCGGCGCGGTTTTGGCGCCGCCGTCGTCGGGAAAAACGTTCTCAAGCTCGGTGCCGAGGCTCTGCTCCATCGAGGCGCGGTTGGTCTCGAGATCCTCGCCCATCCAATCCGCGGTGGGCGCCGTGTCCTCGTTACGCTCGGCCATCGGGGCTTCGGGCTCGCCGCCCGGCGCAGCGTTATCGTCGGCCTCGGCGCGTTCCAGCAGGGGATTGCGTTCGAGTTCGCCCTCGACGTAGGCGGCCAGGTCGAGACTGGAGAGCTGCAGCAGCTTGATGGCCTGCATCAGCTGCGGCGTCATCACCAGCGCTTGGCTCTGACGAAACTCTAGTCTTTGCGACAACGCCATGAGGTTTCCCGGCGGAAACTGGTCTGATTCTTGCTTGTTTTGAGGTATAACAGTTTCCGCGCGCCGGCGATATATGATTCCGCAGCGCAGCATTGCACATATATTGTGCGTTTTTTCCGGGACTCACGCCTTTGCACGCTCTATAGGCGGAATTCTTCGCCCAGATAGAGCCGCCGGACGTCCGGGTTATTCACGATATCCTCTGCCCGGCCCTCCATCAGCACTTCGCCGGAATAGATGATGTAGGCGCGGTCGGTAAGGCCCAGGGTCTCACGCACGTTGTGGTCGGTGATCAAGACGCCGATGCCGCGGTTGGTCAGGTGGCGCACCAGCGCCTGAATATCGCCAACCGCGATCGGGTCGATGCCGGCAAAGGGCTCGTCAAGCAGCATGTAGCTCGGCCGCGTTGCCAGCGCCCGGGCGATCTCGACGCGGCGGCGCTCGCCGCCGGACAGCGCAATGGTCGGCGTCTTGCGCAGGCGCGCGATGTTGAATTCCTCGAGCAGCGCATTGAGGTCGGCTTCGCGGCGGCGGCGGTCGGGCTCGACCACGTCCAACACGGCGCGGATATTTTATTCGACGTTGAGGCCGCGAAAGATCGAGGCTTCCTGCGGCAGATAGCCGATGCCGAGGCGGGCGCGCTGATACATCGGCAGCGCGGTGACGTCATAGCCGTCGAGCTCGATGCGGCCGCGGTCGGCCGCGATCAGGCCGGTGATCATGTAGAACACGGTGGTCTTGCCGGCGCCGTTGGGTCCGAGCAATCCGACCGCCTCGCCCCGCCGCACGTACAGCGTGACGCCCTTGACCACCTTGCGGCCGCCGAAGGTCTTCTCGACACCGTGGGCTGCGAGATAGTGGCGGGCCTGCTGGCGGCCGTCGGCCGGTGCCCGCGGTTTGGCGGCGCCCTGCGGCTGCGCCGTGGCAGTAGCGTTAGCTTGGCGCTGCGCCTGCAGCGCCTGCACCGACTCGGCGTTGCGTGCCGCGATCTGCTGCTGGCGCGCTTCGGCCGGCGTCAAAGCGCGGCGCCCGCCGGGCTGCCTGCGCCGAAATATCGAGAGGATATTCACCCGGCTACCTCGCGGCGCATGACGCGACCACTCCAGCGCGCGACATTAGCTGATTCCCCGACGGCAAACCGCGCGCCCGCCAGCCGGGCGGGATAACTCGAAAGCCGATGCGGGGCACGTCCAATCAAAACGGCCGCGCCGGCGGGCCGGCCCGCGATGCCGGCGGCGGATTGGGGGCCGGCGCCGGCAGGCCTGCGCCACCCGGCTTGAGATCGGGGCCACCGCTGCCAGGCATGAACAGACCCTGCACCCGGCCTTGGCCGCCCTTGCCAGATTCGACGCGCGACACGCCGCTGGTGAGGTCGACGATCAAGCGATCGCCGCGCAGCACGTTCTGGCCCTGTGTCATGGTCACGCCGCCGCTGAGGGTGACGGTATTGGCCTTCATGTCGAAGGTACCGAGTTCGCCGGTAGCGGTCTGATCCTTCTGCAGCACGACCACGCTGCCATGCGCTTCCAGCCGCTTGATCTTCTGCTGGCCGCCGGGGCCTGGGGTCGCCGCCTGCATGGATTTGGTCTTGGCGGCTGCCTTGCCCTGCTCTTCTTTGTCCTCGTCGTAGAACACAACGAGCGTCTTGCTGCGCATCGTGGTGTCGCCCTGCACGACTTTCACGTCGCCGCTAAAGGTCGCTATCTTTTCCTTGTCGCGCACCACCAGCGTCGCCGATTCGATATGCACCGGCTGGTCGCGGTTCTGCGAGAAACCTTGCAACGCGTTCGGCGGACCACTCGCGGGTGGCGGACTATTCGCGGACGACTGCCGTTGCGGCTGCGCTTGCGCGCCCGTGGCAAGCGTAACGCAGGCGGCGATCAGCAGCCGAGCGGATAGGCGGCGAATATTGGTCATCGCTTACCGGCTGCAGGTTTTGGCGGAGCCGGGTCTGGCTTCGGCAGGGTCGTCTCGTTGAGCATCAACATCATAGTCACGCCGCCATGAAAGCGGATCACATCGCCTGAATCGACGATCTCGAGTTTCTTGCCGTTGAGCACGCCCTGCAGGAATTCCAATTCGACGGGCTGATCGGAGACGACATTGCCCTTCTTGATGTCGATCATCGCCTGGCTCAGCCGGCCTTTATTGCCGTTGGACGACGTCAGCACGATGTTACTGTCGAGCTTGAGCGTCTCGCGCTTGGTATCGTAGATGCCGGTGTCGGCCGACATGTCCATCATCGACTGGTCCTGCATCTGCAGCCTGGCGCGTATTTTCTTCAACTCGACGATGTCCGGCTTGGTTAGATCCTGCGCCGCGGCGTCGGCGTTGAACTCGTAAGCGCGCGCGTCCTTGGTGAAGCCGGACATGCGCGGCTTCTCCATGGTGATCTTGGTGCCGGAGACGACCATGTCGTTGATATTGACCGGCAACTTGGCGAGCGCGCGCAGTGGATTGAGATAGGTGGCGAGCGAGAAACCGCCGAGCAGCAGCAGCACCGCTGCTGGAATGGCGACGCGCATGATGCGCACCGCGCGGCTGTGGCGGCGCGCGGAGCGAAACGCGCGCGCGCTGTCGCCGCGGCTCATGGTCCAATAGGACCGCGCGGTCTGCGGATCGGTCTGGGCTGCGATCACACGGTCCATTCTTTAGGTTTGATCACTTCGTATGTCGGAAATGCTGATACGCCCCACAACGTACCATGCCGGGCGAATATGGCCCCTACGCGGCAAATCGCGCCGCCCGGCGACTCGGTCAGTTTACCAATAACCGCCCGAATCCAAAGACTTAGTTAGCTTTTTTGCTCGCGCCTGGCCTTATCCGAAAACCGGTGTCCATCCCCGATCAAGTCGAGGACAAGCTTTTCGGGGCCAGGCGTCAGGAGGCGTGCGAGAAAATGTCCTGCTCGGCCCAGCCGGCGAGGTCGAGCCGCGCCCGGTGCGGCAGGAAGCCGAAGCAGGCCGCCGCCAGTTCGCTGCGGCCTTCGCGCGCCAGCATGGCATCGAGCTTTTCACGAAGAGCGTGGAGATGAAGAACGTCGGACGCGGCGTAGGTCACTTGCGGGTCGGTCAGCGTATCGGCGCCCCAATCGGACGATTGCTGCTGCTTGGACAGATCGATGCCGAGCACCTCGCGCGTCAGGTCCTTGAGGCCATGCTTATCGGTGTAAGTGCGGGCCAGCCGCGACGCGATCTTGGTGCAGTAAATAGGCCCGGCCATGACGCCGAAGGCGTTGGCCATCACCGCGACATCGAAGCGCGCATAGTGGAAGATCTTGACGATCCCCGGATCGGCCAGCAGCTTCTCGATGTTCGGCGCTTTTTTCTGCCCGGGCGCGATCTGCACCACGTCGGCGGAGCCGTCGCCGGGCGAAAGCTGCACCACGCAGAGCCGGTCGCGGCGCGGATCGAGACCCATGGTCTCGGTATCGATCGCCACCGCCCCTTTATAGGCGCTAAGGCTCGGCAGATCGCCGCGATGCAGGCGGATGGTCATTCGTTACTCGGCAAAGAAACGTAAGATTTGGAAGCATGATCTTTTCCGAAAACCGGTCGAGATCATGCGCTGAAAACAGTGGTGCCCAGGAAAGGACTCGAACCTTCACGCCTCGCGGCGCTAGTACCTGAAACTAGTGCGTCTACCAATTCCGCCACCTGGGCCGGTTGGGACTAGGTACGGAGCCGTTTTCGGCTTGTCAATTGAAGGGTTTGGGCTGCCCTATACAGCCTGCGGCCAATCGGCTATTTGCCGGATTGCCGAGCGTTTTTGCCTCAAGCCTAGGTGCGAAGCGAGCAAAATGACCGCCAGAAGCAATTCAGACACCCTCATCACCGTCTACGGCGGCTCCGGCTTCCTTGGCCGACACGTCATCCGCGCGCTCGCCAAGCGCCATTACCGCATCCGGGTGGCCGTGCGCCGGCCCGAACTCGCTCATTTCCTGCAGCCGCTTGGCCGAGTCGGCCAAATCCACGCCGTCCAAGCCAATCTGCGCCATGCGCCGTCGGTCGATGCCGCGGCGCGCGACGCCCACGTGCTGGTCAACCTGGTCGGCATCCTGGCCGAAGGCGGCCGGCAGCGCTTCGACCGCGTCCACACCTACGGCGCCGAGCAGATCGCACTGGCGGCGAACGCGCACGGCGCGCGCATGGTCCACGTCTCGGCGATCGGCGCAGATGAGAACTCGCCGGCCGCTTACGGACGCTCCAAGGCCGCCGCCGAGAAACTGATTTTGGCGGCGCAGCCGCAGGCCGTCATCATGCGGCCGTCGATCCTGTTCGGGCCGGAAGACGATTTCTTCAACCGCTTCGCCACGCTGGCGCGCATGTCGCCGGTGCTGCCGCTGATCGGCGGCGGCGAAACGAAGTTTCAGCCGGTGTTCGTCGGCGATGTCGCCACGGCGATTGCCGACGCGGTCGACAACAAGTTGCGCGGCGGCACGGTCTACGAACTCGGCGGACCGGAAGTAAAGACCTTCAAAGAACTGATGCAGTTCGTGCTCGCCACCATCGAGCGCAAACGGCTGCTGGTGCCGGTGCCGTTTTTCTTCGCCAAGCTCAAGGCGTGGGGCCTGCAATTTGCGCCGGCGCCGCTGACGCTGACGCGCGATCAGGTCGAGCTGCTGCGCGTCGATAACATCGTCTCGGAAGCAGCCAAGGCCGAGGGCCGCACGCTCCAAGGCATCGGCATCGAGCCGGATTCGATCGAGGCGATCGTGCCGTCTTATCTGTGGCGCTTCCGCCGCACCGGACAGTTTAGAAGTCGCATCGCATGATCCCGAAAAGTGGGAACCGGTTTTCGGATCAGATCATGCGAAAAAAGAGCTAAGCCTGATTACCAAAAATAGATCGCGAAGATGCCGGCGCTGCCGAGCAGGATTCGCCACCACGCGAACAGCGCGAAGCTGTGACGCTGCAAATAGCGCAGGAACGTCTTCACCGCGATGGTGCCGAAGATGAACGCAAACACGAAGCCGACCGCGATCGCCGCAATGCCGTCGGCGGTCAATTCGGAACGGCTCTTGTAGACCTCATAAGCAAAGGCGCCGATCATGGTCGGCATTGCCAGCCAGAACGAGAATTCCGCTGCCGAGCGGCGGTCGGCGCCAAACATCATCGCGCCGACGATGGTCGCGCCCGAACGCGATACGCCGGGCACCATCGCCAGGCATTGCAGCACGCCGATGCCGAAATACATCGGCAGCGTGAAACCGGTCGCCTCGTGATAGCGCGCCTTCAGGCTCAGCCGATCGACCCACAGCAGTACGAAGCCGCCGAGGATCAGCATGATGCAGACGATCCGCACGTCGAACAGATAGGTCTTGATCGCGCTGCCCGCGAGCGCGCCGATCACCGCCGCCGGCAGGAAGGCGAGCAGCACGCCGATGACGAAGCGCGCCGCCTCCCATTGGACGAACATGGCGCGCACCAGCGCCCAGAGGCGGCCGAAGTAAATGGTCAGCAGCGCCAGGATCGCGCCGAGTTGGATCAGGATCGCGAACGACTTGCTGAAGGCGTCGTGACCCCAGCCGAGAAACTGCTGCATCAACAGCAGATGGCCGGTGGAGGAGACCGGCAGGAACTCGGTCAGGCCCTCGACCATGCCCAGCACCGCCGCCTTCACCAGGTCGAGATGAGTCGAAAGGAAGGTCAGAATGGGCGCCATGATGGCGTTGAAATCCATGGGCTGGTGCTCCGGAGAAAATGCGCGAACGAAACTTTCGGGGAATCACGCAGGGGGCATTCACGATTTATTTGCGCTTTTGGCGCAATGCCGACGGGCTGGCAAATAAAAAGGGAATAACGGATTGCAGGCCGGCAATTTGCGCCTTAACGCCGGCTTTCTATAGTGCTGTGAGCGATTCTCAGCCTGTCGATTAACCTCGGGTATTCATGCTGACGCTGTTTCAACATCCGCTATGCCCGCATTCACGTTATGTGCGCCTGATACTTGCGGAATACGGCATCGAGCCGCGGCTGGTGGAGGAACGGTTCTGGGAGCGGCGCGAGGAATTCCTGATCCTCAATCCGACCGGTGAAATCCCGGTGCTGATGGCCGAGGGTCAGCCCGCGGTTCCCGGCGCCGCCATCATCGCCGAGTTCATCGAGGAAACGCGCGACCTCGGCGCCGGCAAAGAACCGCTGCTGCCGGCCGGCGTCGGCCAGCGCGTCGAAGTGCGGCGGCTGGCGAGTTGGTTCAACGATAAATTCCATGCCGAGGTCAGCGGGCCGCTGGTGATGGAGCGTGTGTTCAAGCGCCATATGACGCTGGAGCAAGGCGGCGGGCCGCCCGACACCGAGTCGATGCGCGCGGCGCGGCAGAATATCCGCTATCATCTGGCCTATATCGGCTGGCTGGTGCAGACCCGCGATTGGCTGGCCGGCGACCGGTTGAGCCTGGCCGACCTGGCCGCGGCGGCGCATATATCCGTCGCCGATTATTTGGGCGATGTGCCGTGGAACGACGACGAAGCAGCCAAGAACTGGTACGCGCGGGTGAAGTCACGGCCCTCGTTCCGTCCGCTGCTGGCGGAGACGCTGGCCGGGATTCCGCCGGCCAAGAATTACGCCGACCTGGATTTTTAACCGAACCCTCGGGGATCAAGGCCGCCTTGATCGAGCAGGCGCGTGCGCGCGGCTTCGATACCGTTGGTTTCACCAAACCTGACGCCGTGCCTGAAGCTAAAGCGCGGCTCGACCGCTTCATCGCCGATGGCGCGCACGGCGACATGATGTGGATGGCGAGCACGGCCGAGCGCCGCGGTTCACCCGATGCGCTGTGGCCCGAGGTGCGCTCAGTCGTGATGCTCGGCATGAATTACGGGCCGGATGAGGATCCGCTCGCTGTTCTCGCCAAGCGCGATCACGCGGCGATTTCCGTTTATGCCAAAGGCGACGACTATCACGAGCTGACCAAGGCGCGGCTCAAGGATGTCGCGCGCTGGCTGGTGCACAATGCCGGCGGCGACGTCAAAGTTTTCGTCGATACCGCGGCGGTGATGGAGAAGCCTTTGGCGGCGAGCGCCGGGCTCGGCTGGCAAGGCAAGCATACCAATCTGGTGTCGCGCGATTTCGGCTCGTGGCTGTTTCTCGGCTCGATCTTCACCACGCTCGATCTGCCGGCCGATGCACGCGTCGAGGACAGTTGCGGCACGTGCAGCGCTTGCCTGGACGTTTGCCCGACCGCGGCGTTTCCAGAGCCGTACCGGCTCGATGCGCGGCGCTGCATTTCCTATCTCACCATCGAGCACAAAGGGCCGATCCCGCGTGAGCTACGGCCGCTGATGGGCAATCGCATCTATGGCTGCGACGATTGCCTGAGCGTGTGTCCGTGGAACAAGTTCGCCGAACAAGGGCGCGAGGCGAAACTCGCGGCGCGCGACGTGTTGCGTGCGCCGAAGCTCGCCGACCTGGCGCGGCTCGACGATGCGCAATTCCGCACACTGTTTTCCAAGACCTCGATCAAGCGCACCGGACGCGACCGCTTCGTGCGCAACGTGCTTTATGCGATCGGCAATTCCGGCGATGTGTCGCTGGCGGGCGAAGCGGAGCGATTACTGGACGATGGCTCGCCGCTGGTGCGCGGCGCCGCGGTGTGGGCGTTGCGGCGGTTGTTGCCGGACGAACATGTGCGTAGATTGAAACGTGACGATGCCGATGTGGCGGTCATGGAAGAGTGGACTTAAAACGCCGCCACCGCGCTCAGCAGCCGCTCGATATCCTCAGGCCGCGACAGGCGGTGATCGCCGTCCTTGATCAGCGTCAGCGCGACGTCGTCGCGAGCAAAATGCGACATCAGCGCCTGCACGTGCTTGAACGGCACGTCGGGGTCGAGCACGCCTTGCAGGATATGCACCGGACAACCGGTCTCGATCAGCCCGCCCATCAACAAATGATTGCGGCCGTCTTCGATCAGCGTCTTGGTAATCGGATAAGGCGCCTCGGAATATTGCGACGGCCGCATCCACGAGCCCTTGTTCTCGATCTCGCGCCTGGTGGCGTCGGAGAACTGCTTCCACATCAGTTCTTCGGTGAAGTCGACCGCCGGCGCGATCAGCACCATGCCGGCCATCGGCGCAGCGCCTTTAGCTTTGCGCAGCTCGCGTGCCATCAGCAGCGCCAACCAGCCGCCCATCGACGAGCCGATCACGACCTGCGGGCCTTGCGCGAATTGCCGGTAGACCGCGACGCTTTCCTTGAGCCAGCGGCCGATGGTGCCGTCGGTGAACGCGCCGCCCGATTCGCCGTGGCCGGAATAATCGAAGCGCACGCAGGCGCGGCCCTTGTCCTCGGCCCAGGCATCCAACGCCGCGGCCTTGGTGCCCTTCATGTCGGACTTGAAACCGCCCAGCCAAAACAGCCCGGCTCCACCATCGTTTTGCTTGCTCTCTCGCGCGCGCACGGCGATGGTCCGCGGCGGGGGCGGCGATTCTATCGTCAGGGATATCAGGCGGGCTTCGCTCATGAGCTTTTAGCAATTCCAAAGATGAGGCGCGAACATAGAGTGCGGTCATTTAGAGTCCAGCCAAATAGAATCGACTCATGGGCCCCGTGAAGGAAAATCTGCGCCGCAAGCCACGCTCGCTGGCCGGCGCCACGATCTTGCAGATCGTACCGGCGCTGAGCGACGATGCCGCCGGCCACGCCGCCGTCGATATCGCGCTGACGCTGCTGCAATCCGGCGCCCGCGCCATCATCGCCGGCGACGGCGGCCCGCTGGCCGGCGAATTGCGCGCCTTCGGCGGCGAGTGGTTGCCGATGCCGAATGACACGTTCAATCCGTTGCGCATCAAGAGCAACGCCCGCCGGCTCGCAGGCCTGATCGCCGGCGAGCGCATCGACATCGTGCATGCGCAGAGCGCGGGCGCGGCGTGGAGCGCGCTGTCCGCCACGCGCCGCATGCCGGTATTCTTGGTCACGTCGTTTCCCGATCAGGTCGCGGCCGATTCCTGGCCGGGCACCGCGTTCCGCCGCTCGCTGGCGCGAGGCGACCGTGTCATCGCGCCGTCGAGCTACGTGTCGCGCGCGATGGTCGAGCGCTACAAGATTTCGCCGGAGCGCATCACCGTGATCCCGCGCAGCGTCGATACCGCCAAGTTCAATCCGGCGGCGGTGAGCGCCGACCGCATCGCCGCAATGCGCCGGGTCTGGGGCGTGCTGCCGCATATGCGCGTCGTGCTGACCGCCGGGCGCATCGCGCCGCGCAACGGCCAGATGAGCATGATCGAAGCGGCGCGGCTTCTGGTCGGCGGGGGCGACCGCAACACCGCCTTCGTCTTTGCCGGCGACGATCGCGGCGAGACGCGCTATGCCGGATCGCTGCGCGCTCGCGCCCGCACCCACGGTATCGACACGCTCTGCCGTTTCGCCGGACCGCCCGCGGACATGCCGGTAGCGCTGGCCGCCGCCGATGTCGTGGTGGTGCCGGCGCTGCAGCCGTCGTCCGGCCGCGAGATCGCACAGGCGCAGGCGATCGGCCGGCCGGCGATTGCGACAACTGTCGGCGTGTTCCCGGAAAATCTGCTGTGTCCGCCGCGCATGCGCGACGACCTGCGCACCGGCTGGCTGGTGCGGCCGGGCAATGTCAGCGAGCTGGCGCGCGCCATCACCGCGGCGCTGGCGTTGGATGTTACCGCCTACGAGGCCTTGGGCGCGCGGGCGCGCCAATTCGCCGAATTCGCGTTCTCGCCGCAGAGCGTTGCCGAGGCCATCCGAGGGGTTTATACGTCATTGCTGG
Source organism: Hyphomicrobiales bacterium (assembly GCA_031389925.1). Classification (GTDB taxonomy): domain Bacteria; phylum Pseudomonadota; class Alphaproteobacteria; order Rhizobiales; family Xanthobacteraceae; genus Pseudolabrys. The sequence continues at coordinate 14,566 of JANMSZ010000081.1, forward strand.
CGCGCGATGCGTAGCGGGGGCATTTCGAGGTCGTGACGTAATGCCCGGTTCAGCCGCGTCCCAAACTCCCTCTTTCCAGGCGGACGTGTCGTCCAAGGGCGCCGCGCAAGCCGCGCTCGATCCCATCACCGTGCTCATAGTTGTGCCCACATTAGATGGCGGCGCCGCCGATGCCGGCGCGCTCGAACTGGTGCGCATTCTTATGAACGCCGGTCACCGCGCCATCGTCGTGTCGCGCGCCGGCCGCCTCGTCGCCGACGTCACTGCGGCCGGCGGTGAATTCGTCGCGCTCGATGTCGGCATCAACAATCCGATCGCGATACTGCGCAATGCCTTGGTATTGAACCGGCTGGCGCGCGAGAGAAATTGCGACGCGATCCACGCCTTCGGCCGCGCCGGCGCCTGGAGCGCCTTCATCGCCGCACGCCTGTCCGGCATTCCCTTCGTCACCAGCTGGTACAAAGGCTTTCAGGAGCAGAATCTCTTCAAGCATCTGTACAACGGCGTGATGGCGCGCGGCGCCCGCGTCATCGCCGTCAGCGACCAGATCGCGCAACTGATCAACGACCGCTATGGCACGCCGTGGGACAAGATCGCCGTCGTGCCGTGCAGCATCGACGTCGACCGCTTCGATCCCGCCAAGATCACGCATGCGCGCATCGACGCGGTGCGCACGCTCTGGGGCGTGCGGCCGGAAACCAAAGTCATTCTGATCACCGGCCGCATTTTGCGCCGCAAGGGTCACCACGTGGTGGTCAAGGCGGTGCGCCGGTTGAAGGACATGGGGCTGAAAGATTTTCTCTGCGTCTTTGTCGGCGAGGACCGCGGTCGCACCCATTACACCGGCGAACTCTGGGACCTGGTGCTGGCGACCGGCACCATGGATGTGATCCGCATGGCGGCGCCCGTCAGCGACATGCCGGCGGCCTATGCCGCGGCCAGCGTCGTGGTGTCGGGCGCGGTGCAGCCGGAGGGCGTGCAGCGCGCGATCCTCGAAGCCCAAGCCATGGCGCGGCCGGTGATCGTGTCTGACTTGGCCGCCGGTCCCGACGTGGTGCTGACGGCGCCTGGCGTGCCGGAGGGCCGCGTGACCGGCTTTCGCTTTGCCTCCGGCGACGACGCCGCTTTGGCGTCGGCCTTGCTGCGGCTGTTTTTCCTGGCGGAGCCCGTCCGCAACGCCATGGGGCGGCGCGGCCGCGACTGGGTGCTCGGTCATTTCGACGGCGCCGGCATCGCGGACCAAACGCTGCGGCTTTATGGCGAAATCGCCGGCCGGGCCTGCGCCCCGGCTCCGGGGCCGCGGAGCGACAAAATTAGCGCAATTTGAGCCCTTTCAGCGTGAATTCCGGGCCTCATTCGACTAGAAGCGCGGAACGCCGTTGACTTATTCGCCGTTTCTACCAATCTCTAGTCCACCCCGAGGGCGCTTGGCGCTCTTGAGGGCCGTCGCAACAGCATGAGGAGAGTAAAGCCATTCGTCGTCCGATGAAGTCCGCGCTGCCCGCCCAAAAGGACGGCCCGCGCATCAACGAGGAGATCCGCTCGAAAGAAGTTCAGCTGATCGATGCCACCGGCGACAACAAGGGTGTCGTCGATACCCTAGTCGCCCTCGGCATGGCCGAAGCGGCCGGGCTCGACTTGGTCGAGATTTCTCCCAACAACAACCCGCCCGTCTGCAAAATCCTGGATTTCGGCAAGTACAAATTCCAGGCGCAAAAGAAAGCGGCTGAAGCCCGCAAGAAACAGAAGGTCGTCGAGATCAAGGAGATCAAGCTCCGCCCGATGATCGACGATCACGATTACGACGTGAAAATGCGCTCGATGCAGCGCTTCTTCGAGGAAGGCGACAAGGTCAAGATCACCCTGCGCTTCCGCGGCCGCGAAATGGCACACCAGGAGTTGGGCTACAAGCTGCTCAACCGGGTCAAGGAAGACACTGGGCCGATCGCCAAGGTGGAATCCGAGCCGCGCTTCGAAGGCCGGCAGATGGTCATGCTGCTGGCGCCGCGCTAGGCGAACGTCGAACACTCAAACGCCGCTCGCACCCCGGGCGGCGTTTTGCGTTCTACCTTTTCTCGGCTTCCCAGCGGCCGGCACAACTCGCCCCGCCACCGGCACCTTGCCACGTTCCAGACCCAACGGTACCCGATAGGTGGCCGGTGCCGTTGGCGCCCTTGTCGCCCATGCGGATGCTGACCTTCACGGCGCCGCCTGCGCTGACGGTTCCGGACACATTGGCCCCGGATTCGCCGGTATAGCGGACCTGGCCGCCGGCCACCGCCAGCGGATAGCGGTAGGCGCGGTCGCAGTCGCCTTTTTCGGTGATGATCAGGACGCTCCAATTGCCGTCATGAGGGGCGGCTAATGCCGGACTTTTGGCGCCCGCCACGGCAAGCAGTAAAACGGCGAAAACAGCAGCATTTACGGCACGTCGCATGAATTACTCCCTGTCGGGGCCATTAACGCCGGATTGAACGGTTGGTTGCAAGCTTAGCCTACCTCTGCCATAACGCCGCCCTTCACCGCCCGGCCAGTCAGGGCTGCCGTGGCGGTGAAAACAGCTCAATACCGAGCAACGGCTCCGGGCTTTACGCCTTGTGGGCCAATCCAGGCCAAAAGGGGCTTAACGCTCCACTTTGCGCCGATGAGGAGAGCAAAATGCCCAAGTTGAAGACCAAGTCGGGCGCTAAAAAGCGCTTCAAAATCACCGCCTCCGGCAAGGTGAAATACGGCCAAGCCGGCAAACGCCACGGCATGATCAAGCGGACCACCAAGCAGATCCGCAACAAGCGCGGCACCAGCGTGCTGTTCAAGACCGACGGCGACAACATCAAGAAGTACTGGTTGCCCAACGGCTGACCCGTATTCGTTGTTTCCGTCTTTCCAATCGCACGTTTAAAAAACCGCCAGGAGCTTCATCATGTCTCGCGTCAAACGTGGCGTCACCGCGCACGCCAAGCACAAGAAAGTCTACAAGGCCGCCAAGGGTTTCTATGGCCGCCGCAAGAACACCATCCGCGTCGCCAAGCAGGCGGTCGAGAAGGCCAACCAGTACGCCTTCCGCGACCGCAAGCGGCGCAAGCGCACCTTCCGCGCTTTGTGGATCCAGCGCCTGAACGCCGCGGTGCGGCCGTTCGGTCTGAACTACTCCAAGTTCATCGACGGCTTGGCCAAGTCGGGCCTGACCATCGACCGCAAGGTGCTGTCGGATCTCGCGATCCACGAGCCGGCATCGTTCGCGGCGATCGTGGAAAAGGCCAAGGCCGCATTGCCGGCCCCGGCCGAAACCGCCAAGGCCTAAGTCGTTGTCATGCCCGGCCTCGTGCCGGGCATCCACGCCTTCCTTTAATGAGACGTGGATGGCCGGGACAGACCCGGCCATGACCAGCTAAAGCTGGTTGCTGGGGTTCCATGTCCGACATCGCGCAACTTGAGTCACAACTGCTTGCCGCCGTGTCGTCCGCCAAGGACGAGGCGGCGCTGGAAGCCGTGCGCGTCGGCGCCTTGGGCAAGAGTGGCTCGGTGTCGGCTTTGCTCAAGACGCTCGGCGCGATGACGCCGGACGAGCGCAAGGTCCAAGGCCCCGCCATCAACGGCTTGAAGGAACGCGTCACCGCGGCAATCGCCACGGCGAAAGACGCGCTCGGCGCCGCCGCGCTCGACGCGCGTCTCGCGTCGGAAACCGTCGACGTCACGCTGCCGCTGCGCGAGCCGCCCACTGAGGCCGGCCGCGTGCACCCGATCAGCCAGGTGATCGACGAACTGACCGCGATCTTCGCCGACATGGGCTTTGCGGTGGCGGAAGGTCCCGACATCGAGACCGACGATTACAACTTCACCAAATTGAATTTCCCGGAAGGCCATCCGGCGCGGGAAATGCACGACACATTCTATTTCCCGCCAAAGCCCGACGGCTCGCGGCTGTTGCTGCGCACGCACACGTCGCCGGTGCAGGTGCGCACCATGCTGACGCAGAAGCCGCCGATCCGCGTCATCATTCCGGGCCGCACTTATCGTTCTGACTCAGACCAAACGCACACGCCGATGTTCCACCAGGTCGAAGGCCTGGTGATCGACAAGACGTCGCATCTCGGCCACCTGAAATGGATCCTGGAAGAATTCTGCAAGGCGTTCTTCGAAGTCGATCAGGTCAAGATGCGCTTCCGGCCGTCGTTCTTTCCGTTCACCGAGCCGTCGATGGAAGTCGACATTCAGTGCCGGCGCGACAAAGGCGAAATCCGCTTCGGCGAGGGCGACGATTGGCTCGAGATTCTCGGCTGCGGCATGGTGCACCCGAACGTGCTGCGCAATTGCGGCCTCGATCCCGACGAGTACCAGGGCTTTGCCTGGGGCATGGGCATCGACCGCATCGCGATGCTGAAATACGGCATGCCGGATTTGCGCGCCTTCTTCGAGGCCGACGTGCGCTGGCTGTCGCACTACGGCTTCCGGCCGCTCGATTTCCCGACGCTGGCGGGAGGGTTGAGCCCGTGAAATTCACTCTCCCCTGGCTCAAAGAACACCTCGACACGACGGCGACGCTGCCGGAGATCGTCGAGAAGCTGACCATGATCGGGCTCGAGGTCGAGCACGTCGAGGACAAGGCGAAAGAGTTCGAGGCGTTCAAGGTCGTCTCCGTCGTCTCCGCCGTGCAGCATCCGAACGCCGACCGGCTGCGCGTCTGCATGGTCGATACCGGCGACGGCAAACCGATCCAGATCGTCTGCGGCGCGCCGAACGCGCGCGCCGGCATGAAGGCCGTGCTCGGTCTGCCAGGCACTTACATTCCGGCCAAGAAGATCACGCTCGCGGTCGGCAAAATCCGCGACGTCGAAAGCTTCGGCATGCTGATCTCCGGCGCCGAGATCGGATTTTCCGACGATAGCGACGGCATCATCGAAATGCCCGCCGATGCGGAAGTCGGCAAGCCGTTCGCCGAAGTGCTCGGCCTCAACGAGCCGGT
>JANMSZ010000096.1:0-4712 GCA_031389925.1 Hyphomicrobiales bacterium
CGGGCCTGATCACGCGGTCTCGGTCAGCGCGCATTGCGCGCATGACTCGAGGAAAACGAACGCGGTGGCGAAAAATATTTCCACCGCGTCGATCAACTTGGGCAGCGCCCTCGCCCGCGCGGCTTCGGATTGACGCGTCACCAGGCCGGCGGCTTCGGCATCGCGCAATACCGAGCGCACATGCACGCGGGACACATTGAAGCGCCGCGCCAGCCCGGCGACGCTGATGTTCTGCAGCGGCTGCGGACAAAGTTCGGCAAAGTCCGAGCCGGCGAGGAAGACGTTGACCATGACGATCATCCCGGCGTCGCGATCCATCACCCCGGCCAATTCGGGCGCGTGTTCGATGACGCGGAATCCGGCCAGATAGCCCCGCCCCATCGCCAATAGGAACTGCCGGTAGAATTCGCCGGCGGTGTCCAGCCGCGGTGCGTAAGACGTGCCCCGCAGGATATCGACCGCGGTCAGGATGCGGCGGTGCCGCTCGCGGTGCAGATCGACCAGCTTGGCGGTCGGCGCATAGCGGCGCACGCGGCGGTCGTCCGGCACGTCCACGCGCTCCAGATAGCCGGACGCGCGCATCATCAGCAGCATCGCTTCGACGCGGCCCGGACTGCACAGGCCAAGACCGGTGCACATCTCGCGCAGACGCGCAGCCGTCATGCCGGAACTCGCGACGTCCTCGCGCCGGTCGAAATGCAGAAACAGCATCAGGCTCGCCATGACGAAGCGGGCGCGATCATTGAGCACGCGATTGGTCAGCCAGCGGCCCTGGTAATATTCGATGCTGGTCGCGGCCACGGCGGCGACCGCCTGCCGGAACCGCGCCTCGGCCCGCGTGGCCGCGACGTCCTCGGCCGTCGGTATAATAGGCGTCGGTCCGCGCCGCGCCTGGTCGGCTCGATTTTCCATTTCGCAAGCTTACGCCGGCGCCGCGACCGTCCGCTACGGCTGGTAGGTGCTATTTCTGAATCGCGATATAGGCCGCCAGATCCGCCGCCTCGCCGCGCGACAAACCCATGTCCGGCATCTTGGGATGCGGCTCCAACAGAAACAGCGCCAGCGCTCCGGCGGTGAAGCCGGGCTTGGCGGCGACCGTGGAGAATGCCGGCGCCTGGGTGCTGCCGGCTTTCTGGTCGGACGCGACCACGTGGCAGGCCGCGCACCAGCGCTTGGCAAGCGTTTGCCCTTTGGCCGCGTCGGCCGCTAATGCCGTCGTGGACAGCACGGCCATGGCTATGAACGAGAGCAGCACGGCAAGTATTCGGCTCATAGGGGACGGCCTCGGTTAAGGGTGATTCATCCTATAGCGCGCCGAGCAAAAGCCGGCCTGACTTAAATCAATAGTCAGCGCCCGATCATCGCGCGGATCGGCGGCCGGAAGGTCACCGGCGGACTGTCGAGCGTATCCAGGAAGCGCTCGGCCCATTGGCTCAGATCGTTCTTGAGCAGCGCCCGGTAGTTCACGGCGTGGCGCTGGCGGCGCTCGTTGAGCGGCATCGACAGCGCGCGGTTGATGGCGATCGCGACGCCTTCGTGGTCGTAAGGATTGACCAGCAGCGCCGCGGTGCATTCGCGCGCAGCGCCTGCAAAGCGCGACAGCACCAGCACGCCGGGGTCTTCCGGATTTTGCGCGGCGACATATTCTTTGGCCACCAGGTTCATGCCGTCGCGCAACGGCGTCACCAGCCCAACGCGCGAGGCGCGATAGAGCCCGGCCAGCGCCGTGCGGCTGTGCGCCTTGTTGATGTAGCGCAGCGGCGTCCACGACGCCTCGCCGAAACTGCCGTTGATGCGGCCGACCGCCTGCCCCACCAGCCGGTCGATCTCGGCGTATTCGGGGATCGCGGAACGGCTGCGCGGCGTGATCTGCAAATACGTGACGTTGTTGTGCCACTCTGGGAAGTTGATCAGAAACCGCTCGAAGGCGTTCATGCGGTCCGGAATGCCCTTGCTGTAGTCGAGCCGGTCGACGCCGATGATCATGGCGCGGCCGGACAGGCTTTCGACCACCTCGCGCACAAACGGCGTCTCCGTGGCGCGGCGCGCGAGTCTGGCGAAAGCTTCGGTCTCCACGCCCACCGGGAAGACGCCGGCCTGCACCGCACGGCCGTCGAATTCGAAGGTGTCGGCATCGAGGCGCTTGAGGCCGACCTCGCTGGATAGATAGCGCGTAAAGTTATTGGCGTCGGTTTCGGTCTGGAAGCCGACCAGGTCGTAGTTGCACAGCGCCGGGATCAGCCGCTCATGATTGGGCAGCGCGGTGAGGATTTCCGGCGGCGGAAACGGAATGTGGATGAAGAAGCCGATTTTGTTCTTGTGGCCGCGTTCGCGCAACGCCTTGGCCAGCGGCATCAGGTGATAGTCGTGCACCCAGATCACGTCGTCGGGCCTGAGCACGCTTTCGAGATTTTCGGCGAAGAATTCGTTGACGCGGAAATAGCCGCCGAGATCGCGGCGCGTGAATTCGGCGAGGTCGAGCCGGTAATGCAGGATCGGCCACAGCACGCGGTTGGCGAAGCCGTTGTAGAATTCGTCGTAATCGTCTTTCTGCAGATCGATGGTGACGTAGGAGATGCTGTCTTTCTCCACGGTCTTGGCCGGTGCGGGATCGCCATCGGTGATCTTGCCGCTCCAGCCGAACCAGACGCCGCCGCTTTTCTTCAGCGCCGGACGAATCGAGACTTCCAGCCCGCCTGCTCTCGCAGTGCCGTCAGGAATACCCACGCGATTGGAGACTACGACAAGCCGTGACACCATCGTCCCCCTGTGCGGAAGCCCGCCGAAGATCTAACGCCCGAGAGCGGCCGAAGTTTCACCCTCGAACCGCCTAAAATTCAGCCGGATGCGGTCAAAACGGAACTGCGCCCATTCGCCAGACGGTGCAGCGCCTTGCGCACTTGGCCCGGCGATCTGAAGATGCCGCTGAGTCCCTCGACGTCCCGGCTGACCGAAAAGCCTCTGCCGCCGAGATCCGGCATCACTTCAAAGACCGATTCATCGGTGACGTCGTCACCGATGAAAACTGGCCTCCGCCCGACGAACGGCGCAAGTTTCATGAGATGACGCACGGCCTCGCCTTTATTGACGGCGGGCCGTTTGACCTCGAACATCGATTTTCCCGGCAAGACCTCTGTCTGCTCGTCGGCAAACGCCTTGCAGGTGTGCGCGATGTGCCGCATCAGCCACGTTTCGTGCTGCGGCACCCTGCGATAGTGCATCGCGACCGAATAGCCCTTGTCTTCGACGAAAATGCCGAGCCGCTGCGTCGCAGCCGTGGCGAGTTGCTCGCGAAATTCTTGCGACAATGCCGGCGCGATGTTGTGGATACTTGTTCGTACGCGGAATTCCGCGCCGTGGCCGCCGATGGCCGGCAAGCACAGCGGCGAAAACAACAGGTCGATATCGCGTATGGGACGGCCGCTCACCAGCGCGACGGCGCCGTTTGTCATCTCGACAAGCTGAGACAGCGAGGTCAGCAACTCGTCGGGTACATCGACGTCGAACGGGGTCGGACCGAGATCGATCAGCGTGCCGTCGATATCGAGTAACAGCGCAGTTTTTTTTGGATCGACGCGAGCGAATAACTCAACCGCCGCATCGTTGGCAACGAGTTCGGTCTGCATACGCATTGCCAACGGCCCAAGGGCCGAAAAGTTCCATTCTGAATGAAAATTAAGCTAGTGGTCCGATTCTAACATTCGCATCCCGTCTGTGAGGCACTTTTGCGAATGTTAGAATCAAAGGACCACTAGCAAGTTATTGTTGCTAGTGGAGCTTTGGATTTGACGTTCGCTCAAGATATTCGCGGCTAGCGGGTAGCGAACGTCAAATCCGCTCCACTAGCGCGCTTTGACTTCGATATCGCCGTCGACGCCGGTGACGACTTTGAACTCGCGCTCGAAAACTTTGCCTTCATTGCGGGCGATGGCGCGATATTCGCCTTCGGCCAAGATGACGCGCGGAAATGCGCCGATCGATTCCTTGATGACGTCGCCGCCCGGCGTGAGCACCGACCATGCGGTGTTGGCGAGCGCCTCGCCGCCGCGGTCGCCGACCAGCTTGAGCGTGATCGCCGCGGCGCGATGCGTGACGGTAATGTCGGTGAGCTTGGCCGCCGCCACGCGGATGTCGGAGCGCACCACCGAATTGGCGTCGCCATAATTCGAGACGATGTAATAAGTGCCTTCCGGCACCATCACCACTTCGCCGGTCATCACATGCTCGGCGATCGGCCGCCGGTCGCCGGCCTCAAATTGGCTGCCTTTGTAGACGTCGAACGAAATCTGTCCGGCCGGCACGCGCGCGTCGCCGACCCGGCCCTCCATGCGCAAGCCGCCGGCAGGAAGATCGAACTCCTCTCGCACGGTCGCGCCGCGCAACGTCACCGGCTTCACCAAGGTGGCGAGCCCGAAGCCGACATGCACGATGTAATTGCCCGCCGGTATCACCAGAGTCGGCGATGGCGACTTGTCTTCCTTGACCAGCTTGAAGGTGCCGTCCGGCTCAGCCTTCGCCGCATAGACGCGCCACGTCAGGCCGCCGGCGATGGCGGGCGCGTCCTTGCCGAAGCGCGCGCTGAGCGTCAGCGCCGACTGTCCGGCGGGCACCATCGGCATCGGCACCGCGGCCGGCGGTCCGAGCGCATTGGGCGCGCCAGGCGCGGGCCCGCCGGTGCCCGGCGAAATCTGGCCGCTCGACGGCGACGTCGA